>NC_019959.1 GCF_000328565.1 Mycobacterium sp. JS623
CCGATGCTCGTAAAACGTTGGTATTCATGCAATTTTCACCAATGAGAGCTGCGGCCGAGGCCGCCACGGACCCGAACCGGACCGCCCGCCGGGCACCGCGGCCAACGCCGGCTTTGCCCCGCCGCTGGTGTAGACGTCGTGGCAGCTGTCGCAGCGGGTGCGCCCCGCCGACTGCCAGGCGGTGAAGCAGTCCACGCACAATCCGCGCCGGTAGGCCTCGTGCCGGTCCTTCGGGATGCCGGTACCCGCGGCGGCCGGAGCGCGCCGCGGCGTTCCGGAGAACTGCGGCTCGGCCTCGGTGCTCACGCTGCGCCCTGCTGCTTGACGCTCACCACCGCCGGCCGCCGGACGCCGCCGCGCTGATCCTGCGCGGCGCGCTGCCGCGCCACCTCACGCTCACGCTCATTCTTCGTCAGGCCACCCCAGATGCCGGAATGCTCACGGCCCTTGGTCAATCCGTAGGTGCGGCACTCCTGTAAGACCGGGCAGTACTGGCAGATCGCCTTGCACTCAGCCTGCACGCCGGGGCTGCGCGAAACCCAGTCGTACTCCGGGAATTCGCCGCAGGCGCCCTTGAGATAGAAGTCTTCGAGGTGGACCTCCCGCTGGGGCGTCGGCAGCGGCTCCGGGCACGGCTTCTCCAGATACCGGCTGACCGAACGCTTGCTCACCCGCAGGTGGTCGGCGATCGCATCCAACGACGACCCACGCCCATGCATCCGATGAGCGGTGATCCGATGGCGGATCGCAATGGCTTGTTGTTGTGTCACAGCAGTATTCACGCTTCATCCCCCATAACATGTGCTTCCCGCAGACGGCGGTAGAGATCCGCGACGTCGGCGATGCCAAGCTGCTCCAAAGCGGTGGCCACATCCGCCGGCGCGATCGCCGTACGCGGATCCCCATCGGTGGGTTTGGCCGCGATACCCAGCCGCGACATCACCGCGGTCAGGGTCAGCATCATCGGCGCGCTCGGGCACGCCACCTTCAGGCCGTGGCCATTGATCAGCCCGGCCGCGTGCACGGCGCCGCGGCTGATGCCCAGCGCGGCCGCCATGCCCTGTCCGAACACCCACCGGCCGTCGCGGAACCCGTACCGGCCCAACACGATCTGCGGGTTGGTCACCTGCACGGTGCCGCCGTTACCACCGACGTCGAGCAGCTCGACATCAGTGCTGGCCAGCGCTTCGGTCAACCACAGTGCGGTCGGCCCGTGCTCGAACTGGATCCGCATCCGGGTGCCGATACGGCGCACGGTCGGAGTGAACGCCAGCAGCGCGCCCACATGCCGTGCCCGCACGTCGGGCTCTTCGGCCACCGCGCACAGGTGCAGCCGCGCCGCGGCGGTGACCGCCCCGTAGCTGGTGGGCCTAGGCTGCCGGCGCTGCACCGGGCTGTGCGCCGCGGTCACGCCGACACCCCCAGCGCGGACATCTCCTCGCCGATGCTCGGCAGCCCTGCCACCGCGCGCAGCTCGTTGAGCGCCACGGTGCGCCGGGCGACGTTGGCGGTGATGTTCTGCGGCAGGTACACCCCGGCGTAGGTGCCGGTCTCGGCGTCGGTGAGCACCGCCTCAGTGGCGCATTGCACCCGTACCGGGCACCGCTGGCACATCCGCTGCAGTTCCTTGCGCAGCAGGTCACGCGGCCGGCGGTCTGACGTCCACATCTCGGGGGCATCTGAAGTCTCCAGATAGCACACCGCCCGCTTCTGCCACTGCTGGACCTCGGCCGCGGTGCTCATCGGACCGACACCGCCAGTGGCGTTGTCGCACCGGTGATTTCGGCGATGAAGCGCACCGACAAGGCGGCTACCCGCCCCGCCATCGGCTGTGCCGGCTCATCGAAACGCACCGCCGACCACAAAGCGTCGTACTCGCGCTTGAGGAACCCGAACGCCTCATGGCTGGACGCGAACAACCTGCCCTGCGGGCCAGTCGCCTTCAGCACGGCGCGGGCTTCATCGGCGGCCACCCGGCCGCGCTGGCGTGCCGAACCGGACTGCTGGTAGAGGTCGGCGTCGAACCGCAGCGCCATCGCTCCGACCTGGGCGGCCTCGGCGCGGGCCCGGCCGATGTGGTTGGCGCGAATCTCGTCCCACAGTTCGTCGAGTTCCTCGCCCAGGACCATCGCGCCCTCTTCCAGCGATTGCCAGATCTGCGGGTACTCGGCGTAGCTGCGGGTCAGCTCTTGCCACAACGCCAATTCGGCCTGGTGGTAGCGGGCTTCGGGATCGCTGGTGGTGCAGGCGCTGGCCAGCAGGTGTGGCGTCCTCATGCCGGCACCGCCGCCCGCTCGACGCTGAACAGCCGCACGCACTCGATGCACGCGTCATCGCCGGGTACGCACGCCGATCCGCAGATGGTGCAGGCGCTGGTGCAGCTGCGGCAGGCGAGCTGCCCTTCCACGCGCACCGGCTCCACGGGCTGCTGGCCGCACATCGGGCAGTCGTCGAAGATCGACGCCGTCTTCCAGCTATCGCTGGCGAAGTGGTCGGCGCTGGCGGTGATACCGGCCGCGCGCACCGGGTTGGTGCAGGTCAAATGTGACGATCGGACATTAAGGGCTGGAACTCTTGCATCCGTTGAGGCGTAGCCTCTACCCTGAGATTGACCGAGCAAAGTCATCTCTTCTCCTTGATTGAGGGAGACCCGGACGGGAAGTGCCAGCTTCACGTCCACCCCTGGAAGCCCCTTCGGGGGCTTTCCTGCTGTCTGGGGAAAGGTCACCGCTATGCAAATGTCTGGGGTGCGCCGCCGGCGGCGGACGCGGCTAGAGCAGCAGCGGTATCACCGCCTTCAAAACACGCTGTGCGCCAGGCATTTCAGCTCACCCGACCTTGTCCGGTCGCGGTGTCGTCGATGACCCGCTGAACGTAGCGGCGCTGGGTCGAGCCCAGGCGCGCGAGATGGTTGGCCAGCGCGGAGGCCTCGGTGCCGTCGTCGGCCATGTCGCCGGGATAGACCGCCAAGACCGGATCGCCGTTCTCGGTGCCGGGGATCTCGGCGATGAACCCGTGCTGTGCGGCGGCGTCACCGCAGGCGTAGAGCTTCCAGCCGTGCTGCTTGAGCGTGGCGGCCCACCAGTAGGCGATGCGCACGGCGCGGTCGGGCTGCTGGACCCAGCCGGGCAGGTAGCGGGTGCTGGAGGTGACCTTCGGCAGCCACACCATCAGGCCGCGGGCCCGCAGCAGGTCGGTCATGTCCTCGAGTTCGGTGGTCCAGCCCAGTGAGCCCAGCCGCCACACCGCCTCGGCGATCAGCTCGATCACGGTGCCCGGCAGGTGGGGCTTGTCGTCGTGCCGGCGGACTACCTCGACGATCCGGTAGGACGCCAACCGCACCTTGACGTTGGCGGTCATCGTCCCGGCGTTGAAGTGCGCATCGGCCAGCACGTCACCGGTGTCGCGCAGGGCGCAGGCCCACCAGTACAGCGGCCGGGTCACCTCGGCGGGATGGTGCGAGCGAAGTGGGGCGATGGCGTCGTAGCAGGGCTCGAAGCCGGCCAGCTCAGGCATGCGCGGAGCAGGTCGAGAGGTGAGCGTGCGGGGCAATTTCACGGAAACCCTCCTCATCGTGCCGGTCTTGCTATCACCGTACTCTAGACTAAGACAACGGGTTAAGACAACGGCATTGACAGATCCACGGAGGACTCGGTGAACCTTTCTGACTATGAACCGCGCCGCAGGCCTCGCATGACCCGCCGTGTCCTGCGCGGATTCGACGCGAGCGCCTTTGCCGCAGCTCGTCGCGAGCGCGGTATGAGCGTCCCCGATCTGGCCCGCCTCGCCGCCGTTGGACAGTCCACGCTCCACGCCTGGGAGGCCGGCCGAGGGACACCGCAGATCGACCTGCTGGCTCGCGTCATGCGCATCCTGGACACGCCCATCGAGCAGGTCGTTCCCATCCCGCCCGGTGAGCGCTACCCCGGCGACTGGCGCGTCCTGAAGGGACTGACGCAACCCGAACTGGCCGCGGCCGCCAAGATCGCTACCACCACGCTGCGAGGCATTGAGCGCGCCGACATCGGCCTGACCGACCAAAACGCTGCCAAACTCGCCGACCTGCTCGGCCTGGACGTCGACGTGTACCGGGCCGCCTATCAGCGGGCTCGGCAGCGCCCGGCTGGGACGCCGGTCTGACGCAACGGCCGGATGCGGCAAACATGCGGCGCCTGACAACGGCTGTGCGCAACGGATTCCGTACCGCCCGCTGTCTTGCACCATGAGCGCACTCGGAGGTCGCAGCGGCGACGGCGAAGATGCCAACACAGGACGATAAGTCCTGGTGGCGAGTCTCTGCACCCCCATGCGGCCCTCCTCGAAGTTGTGACGCTACCGCCCCGGTTGGGGTGGTGTGCACACCAAAATTCCAACAGGCCGGCAAGTGAAAGTCACGAAACTGGGCAAAGCAAAATACGACAAGCTGACGATAACGATTCGGTAACAATCGCTCCCGGCAATACGATTGTATTGCGAATCTAGCCCCTACCTCGGCACTTGTCGGTGCGCCTGGCCATGCTGAAGGGGTGAGCACCCATCGCGGCTTCGTCGTCGTCGACGTCGAGACGTCCGGCTTCGACCCGACCACCGCCCGCGTGCTCAGCGTCGCCGCGCTCACCCTCACCCCGGCCGCCACCCCGGAGCACGCCCTGCACACCTTGCTCAACCCCGGCGTCGACCCCGGTCCCACCCACGTGCACGGACTCACCGCGGCGATGCTGGCCGGCCAACCCCGCTACGCCGACATCGCCGATCAGCTGGCGCCACTGCTGCACGGCCGCATCCTGGTCGCCCACAACGCGGCCTTCGACTACGCCTTTCTCGCCGCCGAAGCCCGCCGCTGCGGCGCCGACCTGCCCGTCGCCGACGTGCTGTGCACCCACGAACTGGCCGACCGGCTCGACCTCGGCCTGCCCAGCCTGAGCCTGGCTGCGCTCGCCGCACATTGGGGCATCCAGCAGGCCCGGCCTCACGACGCGCTCGACGACGCCCGCGTGCTGGCCGCCATCCTGCCGCGCGCCCTGGCCGTCGCCGCCGACCGCGGCGTCACCGTCCCGATCCGCCAGCCCGCGACACTGCCGCCGGTGCACTACCCGGCGGCCGCGTAGCCGCCAACAGCGTTCGGCCGCGGTGTCTCTGTGTGGCGTTACCGTCACCGGCATGCAGGACACCCGCTTCCTGGTCTCGCGGTCGCAACTGGTGCGGCTGTACGCGGTCAACATCGCAGTGGCAGCGCTGATTTCGGTTGGTGTGGCCCTTCCGATCACGGGCCTGGCCTTCACGCTCACGCTCATCCCAAGCTGCCTGACCGCCACCGGCTGTGACACCCCCACGGCGTTCGATGCTCTGGTGCCGGTTGCCGGCCTCGGATCGTGGACCGTCGTCACCGCGCACTTCGCCACGCTGCAGATCCGCACCGTGCACCAGATCGTGCGCCGGCGCCCCTCGCTGAAGCTGCGGGTGATGCGATGAGCAGGCGACGCCTCGCCCGATGGACACCGGTGCTGGCGGCCGCGATCGGCGCCGTGGCCTGGCTGCACCCCGGACTCGCCCATGACGCCGGCCCGTCCGCCTTCGGCACTGCCCAGCCGGCGGCCGTCGCCGCGGCCGATATCGCCACCCTGCTCGGACAAGTCCGCGTCATCGACGAGCTGCCCCACGTCACCGGATACCAGCGCGGGTGCGGCAAGGATCAGGCATGCACGTTCGGCCCGGCGTGGAATGATCCGCTTGACCGAACCGGTTGCGACACGCGTAATCGAGTACTGCGCAACGCATTACAGAATGTCACGTACAAACCGGGAACACCTGACTGCAAGGTCACCAGCGGCGTCCTTGACCCCGACCCGTACACTGGGCAACGAATACCGTTCAGCAGCAATGGAATTCAGATTGACCACCGCTATCCCCTAGCCCGTGCGTACGCTGCCGGCGCTGCCCAGTGGGATCAACAGCGCCGCCAGATCTTCGCCAACGACCTCGACGAACTCGTCGCGGTCTCCGGCCCGGCCAACCGCGCGAAATCGGACTCCGGGCTCGACGAATGGCTGCCCAGCTTCCAGCCGTGCACCTACATTCAGCGCTACCTGGCCGTCGCCGTGAAATACCAGCTGCCCATCACCACCGCAGAGCAGAAGACCGCAACCGCAACCTGCTCCGCAGCCTCGGCGCCTGCAGCAGCATGACCGGCCCCCGCCGACGCGCCGGCCACATCATCACCACGCTCGTACTCGCCGCCGGCTGCTGGACGCTGATCCTGGGTGCCGTCGACCTCATCTGGCTCATCGGGGCACAGCACTACTCTTGACCGAATGCGCCGCGCCTACATCGCCGCTGACGAGCCCCTCGATCGTGCCCTCGAACGCGCCCTGCACTGGGCCGGTGACACCGCCACCATCCACGCCCCCGACACCGCCAGCATCGACGAGAACGGCCTCGACGACCTCGGCGTCCCCGTCACCGCAGCATCGAGCAGGTCCAGATTCCACGGGTATCCCCGCGGCACCGTCATCGCCACCTTCCTCACCCTCGGCCAGGTCCTCGACGTCGAACGCCGCAGCCGCACCCGAGGCACCCTGCCGGCCACCGTCGACGGGCTGATCGTCATCGACGCCTACGGCCCCCAGCCCTACTCCCGGTACGGGCAACACCACTCCGCCTGGATCACCGCCTTCGACGTCGAACACCTCGCCGGCACCCCCATCGCCGCCGTCGCACCGGCCGCCGCCCCACTGCGGGCCGCGGTCCGTGATCTGACCGGCATCGCCGTACGTAACCAGGGGCTGCTCGACAAGCGGGAGCGCTCCGAGGCGGTGCACGCCCTGACCTACCTGCGCGACGCCGGCGTGCGCCTGGACCCCGATGCACTCATGGTCGAAGCCCTACGCAACGAGTGGGGTGGTGAAGGCCCCGAGGCGCTTCGCCAGATCGCCATCGACCTCATCAACGGCACGAAGCTGCAGTACGACAAGCGCCGCCTCACCACCGAACGCCTGCAACGCTGGGCCGCCGCCACCGACTGAAATATCTGCGTCGCGCGGTGCCGGCGTTTGGGAGAATCGCTGGTGATGAGCGCAACGCCCCTGACCGACATCCACCTGCCCGAGCGCGCGGTCTCCGAGCTGTCCGACGTTGACGTCGCCGAGTGGATCGACGACCACGCGATCCCGGTCGGCCGCCGCTGGTGGACGGACGCCCTGACCGCCGCCGGCCTCGACGACACCCTCACCGGTGACACCATCCGCCGCGCCGACATCTTCGCCCTGGCCGACGCTGCCGGCGAGGACCCCGCAGCCGCACTCACCCTGCTGTGGAACGCGCTGGCGTGGGGGTCAGGTGACAAACGCCGCAACAACAAGGCCCGCATCGCCGCGGTAGCCGCCGATCCCGCCGCCGCGGCCGCGCTGCTGCAGCGGGCAGCCGTGCTCAGCCGCACCGACCCGCAGGCCGCCTACGACCTGCTGTATCCGAACAACCGCACCGCGATCTCCGACCTCGGCCCGGCGTTCTTCACCAAGTACCTGTACTTCGCCGGCGGCGGCCATCCGGCACACCCGTGCGCCATCCTCGACGAGAACGTCGCCCTGGCCCTGCAGAAGACCTGCGGCTGGACCTCGCTGCCCCTTAAGGGCTGGCTGGCGTCGGCCTACGGCCGCTACGCCACCCTGCTCGGCATGTGGGTCGACGAACACGACCTCGGCCGCGGCGACACGATCGAACGCTGGCTGTTCGAGGAAGGCAAACGCGTCCGCCGCGGCGCAGGAAACCAGACGTGAGCACCGTCGAAGACCGCGATGCCGCCGCCCTGCGGGGCCTCCGCCGCCGCGGAGGGGCCCGACTCGACATGGGCAACCGATGAGCCGCCGGCAGATCACCTGGGCCGCGACCAGCGTCCCCGAGGTGCGCCGGCAGTGGACCCGCGCCCTTGACCAGCTCGTCGAACGGTTCACCGAACAGGGCCTGACCCCGCCAGAGCACACCACCGACACCGCCGGGGTGCGCAAGCTCGCGCGCATGCAGTCCAAGCTGGCCGCCGAAATGCAGATCATGACCGCCGAGACCGACGCCCTGCGCCAGGCCGATCTGTACTGGGTGTCACGCGACATGGTCGATGTCGCCCTCGACGCCGCAACCTCGCTGCCGGAATGGTCACCGTCGATGTGCTGGCCCTCCCACAACGGACTCTTGTGCTGGGCCAAACCCGCCGGCGTCGTGCCGTACGGCCCCAAACCCACTGCCACCACAGATGTTCCGTGGGATGCGGTGTGGTGGTGGCTCCGTCCCGACGGCCTGCTGCAACTCAC
Organism: Mycobacterium sp. JS623; assembly: GCF_000328565.1. Taxonomy (NCBI): domain Bacteria; kingdom Bacillati; phylum Actinomycetota; class Actinomycetes; order Mycobacteriales; family Mycobacteriaceae; genus Mycobacterium; species Mycobacterium sp. JS623. The sequence continues at coordinate 8,304 of NC_019959.1, forward strand.
CCCGGCCAGCCGATTCACCAAACACCCCGAGTTGATCGCGCCCTATGAAGTGAGCACCCCGCTGTGGTCCGCGCACACCATCGTCGTGAGACCCAACGAGCCACGCCGCGAAGAGGTCAACGGCACCGAAGACGCGCACCCCTTCGTGTCCGTCGTCGGCGCGGCCTGGCTGCTCATGGGTCAACCCTCCGTCACCCAGACCCGCACGATCGCCGATAGCGCCAGCCCGCGCCCCGCCGGGCCCGGCCGCCCCGACCCCACCACCACGGCGCCGGCAGTCACCCTCGTCGACGTGCACCGCCCCGTCCGCGCACCGCACGACAAGTCCGAACCCTCGACCGCAGAGCGGCAGTACAACCGCCGCTGGTGGGTCGGCGGCCACTGGCGCCAACAACCCTGCGGACCCGAACACAGCCAGCGCCGACCCACCTGGATCGCCCCGTACGTCAAAGGCCCACAAGACAAACCACTCTCCACCGAACGTGTCAACGTGTGGCGACGATGACCGACACCCGAGCGCGCCGCATGCGAATCCTCGCCCGCCAGATCACCGGCTGCACCGCCTGCCCTGGAATGAACATCCCCGAAATCACCCAGGCCGCCCCCGGCTACGGATCACTCGACTCACCGGTGATGATCGTCGGCCAAAGCCTCTGCGGGCCGTGCATGGCCACCCAGATCCCATTCACCGGCGGCAGCGGCCGATTCCTCGACCGCGCCCTGGCCGCCGCCAACCTGACCAAGGACGCCGTGTTCACCACCAACGTGGTGCACTGCCACCCACCCAAGAACCGGCCGTCGCTGCCCCATGAGATCGACAACTGCCGCCCCTACCTGGCACGCGAAATCGACATCCTGACACCACGATTGATCATCACCCTGGGACGCGACGCCCGCGCCGCGCTCGAACAGCTGCACCCTACCGCGCCCGTGCTGCCGTGGCCGTTCACCCGGCCACGGGCCCCCGCAACCGATCCGATCCAGCTGCTATTTGCCCCGCACCCGTCGTGGATCGCCCGCCAGCCGCGCCCCGTCCAGGATGACTACGTCACGAGCCTCGCCAAGGCGCTGCGGTGGGCGGTCACGGGCACCAGGGCGGCGCCCTCCTGACCTCCGCGCCGACCGGGCCGCTGTCAGATCTCTTTGACCGTCGCCGAGATGCCGAGGTCGGTCAGTAGCGGCTGCAGCTGATCGATCACCGACGCATCGACAACCAGCTGCAGCGTGCCCTGGAGGTAACTGATCTGTCGCTCGTCGAGCGCCATGTAGAACGCGCGAAACAGGGCCGCGAATCCGTCGGCGGCATCCGCGCCGGCCAGCAGGTTGCTGGTGAAGGAAAACGCGACCTGACGCTCGACCGCCGGCGCCGCGGACCCAGACTGGGCGCCGCTGCCTGCGGCGGCCGCAGCGGAGCCCGCCCCTGCCGAAGGCGCCGTCGACCCGCCACCAAACCCACCGCTGGCAGCAGCGGCCTGTGAGCCGCCTGTGGCCCCGGCTCCAGTGCCTTGTCCGCCGCTATCGGTGCCATCAGACTCGTCGCTGGCCGGCGGCGAGGGGGTGGCGATCCGCAATGCGGTGCTGGTGAGGTTCACCTGCCCAGGTGTAGTCACCTCGACGGCGGTGCCGGACGCGTCGACGATGCGCAACGACCCCTGCCCCACAGCGTCGTAGATGGCCTGCTGGAGGTCGCGGTCACTTTCGTAGAGCAGCGGCAGCCGCGGCGCACTGTAGAACGCGGCGCGGATGTCGGCCAGCGTCTTGCCGTAGTCCTGCTCACGCAGGTTGTGCAACAACGCCTGCGCACCGAACTGGCCGGCGTCAAAGACCTTGTCCCGGTCCGCGAGACCCTTCCACACGATGGTGCCGTTCAGCGCGGTGAGCGTATCGTCGTCGAACGTGAGCTGATCGAGGTAGCGCTCCCCGTCGGGGTCGGGCTGCGCGACGTACGCGACGTGCTGATAAGCCCGCTTCAACGCCTTCTCGAGTTGTTCCTTTGCGGCGGCGAGTTCCTTTGTGCCCGTTGCTTTCAATTCGTCATCGGCTTGCACCTCGGGTGCGGCCAACGCTTTGCTTCGAGCCAGGTATTCGGCTGCGACGCTCCGCGCAAGGCTGCGCCGCTGTGTGTTCACGACGGCGAACACCGCGCTGCTGGCCCACTGCACCGGCAGCTGATCAGGCCCCTGGCCCAGACCCATCGCAGCCTGTAACGCTTCCAAGGTTGCCGCTTCGGCTCCGTTGCGGAGACTGAACTGGGCAGGATCGAGCACGACGAGCCGGGTGGTGAATGCCGTGTCCAGCCCCGCCGTGGACAGCACCTGCGTCGGTGTGCGGGTGGCGTCGGCCGCGACGAACCGCAGTTCGCGGAACGGGCCGGTGGTGGCGAGGCGCTGAGCGAACTCGACGAGCACGGCGTCACGCTCGGCTTCAGTGATCGTGCGCCGGATGTTGTTGACCAACATCCGATGCGTCAGCCGTGTGGACAGGAAGTAGCGCGCCGGCTTGTTATTGCCCTGCCCCGGAATGATGTCCAGCGCGCTGAGGCCGTGGTCGACGTCGACGAGTTCGGCGACCACGGCATCGGCGTCGGTAATCGTGTACGCCGCATCGGGAATGCCGGTGGCGGCCTTTACTTCTGGAGCGCTCGCCCCGCGACCACGTCCCGGACGCAGCGTCCCGACGATGCTGGCCATGAAGATGAAGGTCGCCGCCCGCTCCGCGGCCCGCGGATTGGCCTCGCTCCACAGAAGGACCTCGCGCGTGAGGTCCTGCCGGCGCGCGGTGCCGCTGCTGCCGTCGTTGTTGACCACCTCGATCTCAGCCAGGCTGCGGTAGTTGGCGATCGTGCGCTCATCTTCGACGAGACCACTACCCAGGATCGCCTCACGCACAGCCGAATCCGACAGGGGGAAATCTCCGGGCCCGATGAGGGTCGGCACCCACTCGCCGGCCTTTCCCCGCTCCTGTTGCGCGTAGACCGTCGCGGCAAAGATCCGGATGGTGGAACGGACTCGCTGAAATCCGGTGACCTTGCTCCACTCGTCCTTGGCCAGCGCCATCAGCATCGGGTGGAATGGGTAGCAGGCGGCGACCTCGTCGGCCCAGCGGTCGCGCCACGTCGCGCCGATGGCGTCCCAGACGTTCTTGTTCCACCCCTTGTCGGCGAACACGGCCGAGTACTGCGCGGCGGTGGCGCTGAGTACCTCGGCGGCGGGTTCGGCGTCGAACAGGCGCCGGCGCAGAATATCGGCAAAGTCGGCGACTTCGGTGACCACAGCGGGAAAACCGTTGCGCTCCAGGAGACGATTGAGATCGTCGCGCCGTTCCTGGGCGGCTTTCGACAGCGCGGTCTGGTCGGCGTCGGAGGCGATCATGACCATGAGCATCGAGACGTTGGGGACGTCGTTGACCACATCAAGTAAGGCCCGCAGAAACGCCATGTCCTGTGCTGCAAGATCTGGCTTGTTGGCACCGTCGAGGCCGTTGCCGATGTAGTCGAGCACTTCGTCGACGATGATCAGGACGGGCCGGTTCACCGCTCGGATCGCCTCGGCGATCTTGTGTTTGTCACTCCAAAATGGTTGGTAGCGCTCGAACAGTGCGTAATCCTTGGAGAACAGCCGCCACAGGAAACGCTCGTAGAGGTTGACCGCCGGGCCGTCGTACTCCTGCACCGAGGCGCCCGGCGTCATGTTGTCGCACGGCAATACCACGACGTGCGGACCACGCAGATCCGTCGCTAGCGGCTGACCGATCTTGGCTTTCGCACGCGCGGCGACCTGCTTGCCCAGCTCGGTGCTGAACAGCGCTTCGGGATTGGCGGCCAGGTGGAACGCACCGATGCATGCGTGGGACTTACCGCCGCCCATGCCCTGGTCGAGACGGGTGACTGCTCGGGCCTTCAGGTAGTCGTCGCCGCCGCCGATGCGGATGGCGATTTCGGTGAGCAGATCCACCAGCCGCTCGGTGGGGTGGGTGATGTCGCCGTAGTAGGCGGCGTCGGCGTACAGCGGACGCGCCGCACCGGCGCCATGCACCGCGGCGAACAACGACATCTGCACGTCGTCGATCTGCCCGGATGCCGACAGGATCTCCTGCCGGATCTTCAGCGCCTTCCACCACGGCGTTACCGGGGTCGTCATGGTGGTCCTCCTGGGTGAGCGTTGACGAAGATGGTGGTCATCACAAGAGCTTGAGCTGGTCGTCGGCGTCCTGGCGGCGCTGCGCCGCGGCGGTGCTGCTGGCCGTCGCGGCGCCGGCCGCGGTCCCGATGGCCGTGCGGGTACGCAGCATGCGTGTGAGCGCAACCGCGTCGGGGTCGTTGTCCGGTAGCCGGTCGGCCAAGAACTGGATGGCCGCCCACAGATGCACGTCGTCGGCGTCGCGGCCCGCCGCGGACAGCACCTGGCCCATCGCGTCGAGGCCCTCCTCCGAAACCCGCGCCAGTGCCAGGGCGACGTCGATCGCCGCCGAGTCGGCGTCGATCCTGGTCGTGAAGTGGGCCGCGTCGACGAACTGGACACCATTGCCCGAGTCTCGAATCAGGTCCCGGATCTGAGCGATCTCCAACGCCGACGCCAATGTCTGCCAACGCAGCTCCGACTTGGCCTGCACCTGGCGGCCGTAAAGCCGTACCCACCACAGGGCGAAGCGTGTGCGGGCGTCAAAACTGTCGAGCGGCTGATGATTGATCTCAACGGCCATCGCCTCCTGGACCGCGGCGCGGGCCAACGGCAGGAACGTGTGCATGTCGACCGGATTGCCGCGGGCGTCGAGAACCTCGCTGTAGCGGCCGACGACCTCCATCGCAGGCCCAGCTGCGGCCATCAGCATGTCCGCCGGCGCCAGACCCCACCGTTCCCAGTCGGGATACCGCCGGCGGATCTCGGCCTTCAACTCGGCCTCGACGGCACCCTTGCGGCCTGCCGAGCGCCCCGCCGGGGCAGGTCGGCACGTCATCGTCAACGTGGTCACGATGTTGGTGAAGCCCACTTTGCCGCCGGGTTCGGTCTTGGCTGGCCACGCGCCGGTCAGCACCAATCCGGCATCTCGGATAGCGGTCAGCAACCGCTGCCACACCTCGGGTTCGCCGTGACCGAACACGATCGTGACGATGCCGTCCTCGGCCACCACGCGCTGCGCCTCGGCGAACGCCTTCGTGATCAGCGTGTCGTAATGCTGGCGGTTGCGGTGATCGTTGTTGCTGGTGCCACCCTTCTTGACGATGATCTCTTCCTGCTTCTCCTGCACACCCAGTTCGTGTGCAGTGAAGGCGATTTCGGGCCACGACACGGCTAGCGCTCGCTTGATCCACACGTAGAACAGGTCGCTGGCGTCGCTGTAGTCGATCATCGCGTCATAGGGCGGGTCGGTGACGACCGCGGAGATGCTGCGATCACGGAACGGCAGGCTCACAGCCGACCCACGTCGCACATCGCAGGGGTGACCAGTCGAGGGCGGCATTGTCGCCTCCAACGCGCTCAACGTTCCGCCGGCCACCGAATCCCAACTGCCGGGCCCGTCGGCCAAGCCGACCTCGAAGTAGTCGAACGAGAAATTCAGGCTCGACTCGGTGGCGAACACGTCGTTGACCTTGTTCAGCTTCGGGTCCAGAGTGCAGCCGCGCGTGGCGCGACGGACCTTGCGCGCCATCGCGGCGGCGCAGTACCCCGTCAGCGCCCGCACGTATTCGTCGCTGTTGCCGTTGGTGACCAGCTCGCTGCCGATGTCACCGATCACCCGCGCCAAGGTCACGAACGACAGCGTCTGGCGGGCGTTCATCATCTCGCCGTAGGTGCGCGTGCCGTACACCGTGGCCTGCACAGTCCAGGTGTTGCCGTCGGGAATGCGCTCATCGGGCACCGCCGGCAGGAACGGACCGAACCGAGGCTGGTCGCCGACGACCGCTGCGGCCGCGGCGATGGCCTCCAACTCCACGGGCTCCAGCGCCCGATAGGACTTGCCCACCTCGGCGTCTAGATCCGCTGCCAGCAGTGGCGCATCGTTACCGCCGCCCTCGGCGAGGATCCGCATCTGCATATGCCGATCGTGGGCGTGACCACAGAACGGGCACACCGCCAACCGTCCGTTGCTGTCGTATTTGCTGCGCCCCGGCGGCACCTGGCGGGTCGGGGGACGTTGCGGTTCGCCGTCATGCACGACGACCGACCAGGTACCCGACGCGGCATCGGCGTCGATGTAGTAAGCCTGCCCAGGATCCTGAAAGGTGGTCTTTGTCTTGCGGTTTCGGCGAGTGCTCGGTTGACGCAGATTGAGGCGACCGATCAGCGGGAACGGCCGCGAGCATTCCTGGCAGGGAATTGTGACCGCCCACAGGTAACCCCATGCCTGCCGACCGCCGACTTCGGGATAGAACCGAGCCAACGCCTCCTGATGTCGCATCGAGACTTCACGGAACACGGCGTCGACGTCACCGACGAGGCGCGCCCGAGTGCCCAGCAAGGTCTGGTCGAACGGCAGCGAGGGCTCGTCCTCCCAGCTGCGGAACGGAAAATCGGTGAGCAGCCGCGACGCGAGCACCGCCACCGGGCTGTAGTCGATCGCATAGGCCGGTAGACCTAAGCGTGCCGTCTCCAGCGGCAGCATGCCGCGCCCGCTGAACGGATCCAGCGTCGACACCGGCGAGCTGTGGCTGGCCGAGATCCTCTTGTTGATCTCCTCGACCGCGGCGAAGCGCCCCGTCATCGCCTCGCGAACCAGCCGCTGCAAGTCCTGTTGCTCGGCAGGATCATCGGGCCACGGCAACAGCGAACAAATGGTCGCCGCCTTGGCCTGCGCCGTGGGCCGCTTCGCAAACCAGGTCATGATGCCGACTTCGGCGTTCCCACTGCCCCAACCGGATTGGCTATTCGCACTGACCTCGGCGCAAGGAAACCAACGTTCGATCATCCACGTCATAGGTTGCTTCCCGGCGCGTTCTTGAGGCTGCTACCGGGCACGCGGAAGATCGCATCCCCGGTCATGTCGGTAGAGAACAACGTGGCGGGATCCTCGTAGGCACCGAAGAAACGGCCCACCCCATCGGCGCACTGATCCACGACGTACAGCCAGTAGCTCCGACGGTGCTGGGTGGCGATGAGCACCTCGTTGCCGGTCATCCGGATGCCGTTGCTGGCCGCGCTGTCGAGCACTCCCTTGACTTCCACGTGTCGGATCTGGCTGTTGCGACGGGCTTCCAAGTCGTAACCACGGCCCTCGGTGTGTACGTCCTCGACCACCCAGCCGTCATCGACCAGCAGCTCACGGACGTGACTCATCGACACCATCTCGGCGTCGATCTCCGCCTGAGTGCCGGCATCGGCGGCCGCCACCACCCGGATCCGACCCACAAGCTTCGGCTCGGTCAACTGCACGTCGGTCAGACGTTCCAACTCCGCGATCCGCGCCGCGGTCTGGACCTGAAACTGACGCCGAAGCGCCACACGAGTGTCGCGGTCCTCGATGCCCTCAGCCAGGTTCAACGGCAAGTTGTTCAGGTCGCGCCTGGCCTGACCGAACCAATCCGTGCGCACCTTGCGATGCTCGGTGACCGTGGTCTCGGCGACCGCCCGCGCCACCTCCAAGGCGCGCCCCTCCCGCGCGGGATGGGCCGCCGTACCCGGAACATCAGTGGGCACCAGATTGGCCAACGTCTCCCACCGCACCGCGCGAGCGCTGCCGCTGTCATCGACTTTGACCAACGTCGCCCACACACTGGCCCGCTTGCCGTCGCTCTCGGTCATCGTCGCCTCGTAGGCGTACAGGTCATACGGCGTCAAGCTGCTGGGATCGGCGGCCGCACCCGACTGATACAGATCCTCAGCCAAGGCGCGATCAGCCAAGTCGATCAGGTCGGTGAACGCCTCCTCACCCGGTCCAAGAGTCACCGTATCGCCGACGTCGATACTCTCCTCAGCCGCGCGCACGGCTTCCCCACTCGTGGCGATGTGCGCGTCCACGCCACCCCCCAGCGACGCCGGCAGCGCCTGCCCAGCCAACGACAAGCGCCGGAACCCCGGCCCCGCGGCCGTCGGCGCGGACTGCAGCACCCCTGCCGCCGACAGCCGGTCCAGGTAGGCCTCGACGATGGCAGGGTTGATGCGCGCGAACAGGTCGCGCTGCAGCAAGGTCAACGCGGCCACCGCATCGACCTGGCTGGCCAGCCGGCGCTCGTTGTCGCGGACTTGGCGAGCCACACGCGTCAACTCCTGGGCCTGCACCGCGCGAGCCGCGTCGATCGCGGTCTGCTTCTTGGCCTCATCGTTGCCATAGAGGTCTGTCAGCCACCGGTCGTAGTCCACGCCGGTGATCTCGGCGACTGCCGAAAGGCTGTCGAACATCTGCCCGTGCAGCTCGTTGGCCGCGGTGACGAAGTTATCGAGCAGCCGAAGCAACGTCTCACCCTCGCGGGTGTCGGTGGCGACAAGGTTGTACAGATAAACCTCACGATGCTGACCCACCCGGTGGATGCGGCCCATCCGCTGTTCCAGACGCACCAGTGACCACGGGATGTCGTAATTGACCAGCACATGCGCTGCCTGCAGGTCGATACCCTCGTTGCCCGCGTCGGTCGTGACGATGACCTGAAAGTCGCCCCGCATGAAGGCTTTCCGGACTTCGTCGCGATCCGGTTTGCTCTGCCGGCCCGAATACATCTTCGCGGTATAACCCTCGGCGTTGAGTCGATCGGCGATCCACTGCGCTGAGTCGGCGTACTCGGTGAACACCACCGCCTGCTCACCGTTGCCCGGCAGGATCGAATGCTTGGCCAAACAGTCCTCGGTCAGGCGCCGCCACTTCGACGGCAGCCACGCAGCATCGGCGAGAGTGGCGTCGATCCGGTCCACCAGTCCCTTGATCGCCGAGCGCTCCGCCCGCGTCGACGTCGACCCGGTGTGGATGACCTTCGCCTCGTCGACCTCGTTCTCGTCGCCGTCACCGCTGCTCTCGGCGATCAGCGCCGCCTCGGCCTCGCTCATTTCCCCCATGTGGGCCGACCGCCGCCGCAACGTCTCGGCCAGCGCGTACAGACTCGATGCGGCCCGCTTGCCGTACACCATCCGCGCCAACGGCTGCGCGGTCTGCGGGAAAAATTGCTCCACCATGTCGAGTGCGGCCTGGTAAAAGGCGTACTCGACCTGGGAAAGGGCCACGCTGTGGTTGTGCGCTGAACGCCCCTTGAACAGCCGCGTCTTGCCGTCGTAATCGACCAGGTCCTCTTTCATGCGGCGCAGGAAGTGGATCGGGCCGGGGCGCAACGCCGACAGTGCGACGTTCGGATCGCTACCCGGATCGGGATAGATCGCGGGGTCGACCAAATGCAGCAGGTGCCTGAACAGCCACTCCTTCCCGCGATGCGGAGTGGCGGTCATCAGCAGGGCCCGCGGGGTGTTTTTCGCCAGCAGCCGACCCACCTGGTGAAACCCAGCCGCCGTCGGAGTCAGCCGGTGCGCCTCGTCGAACACCACCAGATCCCAGCCGGCCTTGTCCGGGCGCAGCGCGTCCTGAACGGCGGGGTTAACCGCAGCCAGTTCGAGCGAGACGACCCACAGGTCGTTGGAGTTCAGCGCATCCTCGCGCACCGTCGCCGAGGTAATCTGTCGCAGCCCCCCGCCGAGCAGACGGGAGAAGTCATCGACCCATTTCGAGGCCAGGTTGGCGGGGCACACAATCACGGCCCGCTTGACCAGTCCCAGGCGCTGCATCTCGCGCAGATACAGGCCGGCCATGATCGTCTTGCCGGTGCCAGGTTCATCGGCGAGCAGAAACCGCAGCTGTGGCTGCGGAAGCATCGCTCCGTACACCGCGGTGGTCTGATGGGCGTACGGCTTGAGCGGCATCGACGCCATGGCACTGGACTCCGCATTGGTCGCGGCCGCATCCATCCACTGCGTCCACATCGCCGCAAGAACCCGCGCCGAATCGCCGTGACCATCACTGACCAGGGCGCGCACGGTCTGGGTGTCCCCAGCCGCCAGATTGATCTCGTGACGGCGGTCGTCGTCGTCGACAAGGATCAGGTCCCAAGAACCCTCGGAATCCCCCGGAATCGCGAAGCGGATGGTAGCGAACTCGGGCACCCCGGCAGCCTGGACACGGACCCGTTGACCGCGGTCGAACGTCACAGCCAACCCCCTCGGATGCCGCCTCCCTCGCTGGAGAACCCTCATGCACCATAGTTGCTGATCACCTCCGCCACGGAGTGCACGCGCCGACCCGCCGACCCCAGGGACCCACGGCCACAGCGAGACGTCGACCGCCGCGGCGACGGGCACTCCAGAACACCTCTACGAGGTCGATATGCAGGGACGCGGTGACATCGCCGACCTGGTGCGCGAGCACAGCCTCGAATCGGCCACCAGCATCGACGGAACGCACCCGACCACGCGCCACCACGGCGGCCCCAGCCCGGCTGCTGTTCGCTCCGCACCCGTCGTGGATCACCCGCCAGCCTCGCCCCGCCCAGGATGACTACGTCGCCGGCCTGGCCGCGGCGATGCGTTGGTTCTGTACTTAAACCCTCACCATTCCCAGGGCAGCCGGATCTGCGCCAGAGCGGCCGTGCCGCCGGCATGCATGCGCTGCTGGTGCCGCCGCAGCCAGTCCACGTGGTTGGGATAGAAGCCGGGCCGCGTCCAGGCCCCGTCGAGTGAACTCGTCGGCACACGCGGACGTCCATTGAGGCCCGGATAGCCGGGCGGGAACATCAGATACGGCTGCCCGTGCTCGTCGAGCACCATCTCCGTGCCGTTGGCGTTCGGGAAAAGAAAGTGCCACGGCCACCACTGGCCGAGCCACCGGAAGTCCTCGTCGGCGTAGCCGCGAGAGCGTGACAGCGGCGGCGCCCGCAGGTACCCGTCGTCGAAGTACTGCGGCGTGTTGTCCGTCCAGCGGTAGTCCGCGGCCAGCGCCTTGACAATCTCGCGGGCATTCGGCAACGCCTCCGGCTCCACGACCTTGACCGACACTGCTCTCACGGGCCCGCGGAACCGCACTCCAAGCGTCGGGAAATCCGGATCAGGCTCCGCCAGTAGGGAATCCGGTTTGACCTCGCACACCGCGTTGCCGCGACCGAGCACACTGAACGCCAACGCCGCCTCCCACGACGTGCTCGCATATACATACCCCGCGGACTCCGGCGACGCGTCGTCGCGCACCCCATGGCCACGCATCTGCGCCGTCTCGATACGCCGCACGTTGTACGGATCGAGACACAAGCCCAGGCCATGCCAGTACCGCACCGGCAGGGCCGGGCGCCGCTTACCCTTCACGACGAACTCGTCTCACTCAATGTCGGGGTTGGCAGCCGGTAGATCTGCGGCCGGTCCGCACCGAGACGACCCGCGTTGACCATCACCGGGGCGATCCGCACCCGCCGCGTCTGGCTTCGGCCGGGCCCGAAGTGCTGACGCCGCCAGTGACCGCGCCGCCGGTGCGGTGCGGTCGTGCGCCCCGTCGGTTCGCCCTTGGCGGTGAGCTGCGGATCATCCGCCGGCGTCGTGGCCGTCACGTTCAGCACGTGCACCGTGTCCTCGGCTCGCTGCGCTGTGGTCTTGCCACCGCCGGCTGTGGCCGCCGGCTCCTGCTCATCCTCACCGCGGGCGTGGCCGGGTCGATGCCAATCCGCCCACGCCGCTACCGCCGCCGCGTTGGCCACCAAACTCGCATAGCTGGTCGCGCTGCGAGACGCCGGAATGACCCACCGTCCCAACGCCGAACCGGCCGTTGCCGACGGGATCGCCACACACCACCCGAACAGGTCGTCGAGACGGCCGTGCGCATCGGCGAGCAGCAGCACCGCCTCGACGTGCGCGCCGCGCGCGGCGATCGCATCCCATAGCGCCGGCGGAGGTGACTGGAAGTTGTTGGTGCCGGCGATCATCATCTCGCGCGGATCGGGCAGCCCGGCGCCGGCGCCGACGAGGTGGTCGATCCACCGCATCCGCGGGTCATCACGCAGCACGCCGGTGTCGATCGCCGGCAGCCGTGCCGGCTCGGCGAACGTGACGAGCACCTGGGCGAACGGCATGCGCATGTCCTCGATGTCCTCACCCGAGAGCGGTTCGGAATCCAGGTAGGCGATCGTGTGTCCCGGCGGCAACCAGAACGGCACCGCGGCCGCGGAGGCTACGGCGATCCGCCCGTGAGTGACGTCCCGGATCCGGCCCCAGGCGCCCATCGCCGACACCGCGTACCAGGCCTGCAACGCCGCAGCGTCCGCAGGCGCCGGATAGGCCGAACCGCCCGCCACCATGGACCGGATCTGCGAGCGCGTCGCCATCGTCACGTTGTGCTGCAGCCCGCCGATGAAGGCGTCAGCGACGGCGGCCGCGCCCGCGGCGACCGTCGCATCGCGCAACGCCGCCGAACCGGTGGACAGCTCGACCACCGAGGCCACCGCCTGCGGCGCCTCCACCGTCACCGCGTCCACGGCGGGGCTGGCCCCGAGCATCCGGCTGACCGGGTGCTCGTCCTGCCCGGCGATATCCAGCCACGGCGGCGGCGACTTGAACGCAATCACCGCCGCAGAATCCTTCTCGACCTCCGCGACGTAGGCATCCCAGGCGGGCCCATCGACGTCGGTGACGTCACCGGGCAACACGGTGCCCGTCGCGTAGGCCGACGACTGCGCCAACGCCATCTTCTGCTCCGGAGTGAAGTCCAGGGCCGTGTCCTTGCGAATCCCGCGGGCCCGCTGAATCGCCTCCGTCTGATCGTGACTCAGCCGCGTCGACACCACCCCCGAGGTCAGATACGCCCGGTTACCCGAGAGCAGCGCATAGAACGACTCCGGCCCGAACTCCTCCCACCCCCAATCAGCGACCTTCGACCAATGCCGCGCGATCCCACGGGTGGCCTCTTCGAGCTGCCGGGCGCCGGCACGGATGACATCACGGTCGGCGGCGATGCGCTGCAGCTGCGGCGCACACACCGCATCACGCGCGGCGATCGCCACGCGCAGATCCGCCCGAAGTTGAGCGTCCACCTCGGCGCGCTGCTGCACGCGTGCCAGCTTCGCCTGCGCCTCGGCCAGCTGCGCACGTACCTGTGCGAGGTCCGCGGCCAACTGGGTGGCGTCCCGATTCTGCTTGCGCTGCTTGTACTTACCTTTCGCCATCGGTGGTGTCCTCCTCGGGAAGGATGCTCGCCAGCCCCGCCGCGGCGATCTCGCGGGAAACTCGAGTCCGCTGTTCACGCACCCCCGGCAGCGCCGCCACGACTGCGTCCCGATGCCCGAGCACATGTGCCGGCGCATCCACCAACAGATCGTTGAGCCGCTCGACGCTACGAGCGATCTTGTCGACGTGACGCCACTGCTTGTGGAACTCCTCGATGTCAGCGGCGACCTTCTCGCGCGCTTCCTCCAGCAGGGGGCTGGTCACCGCATCGCGATCCCGGTAGGCGCGCGCGATCGCCGAACGAAGCGCCTCCGGGTTGGCCAACCCACTCTCCAGGTCCGTACGGGCCTTGATCGTGGCCCGCACCTCCCGCTGCAGGCGCGCCAACTCGGCCCCGTCGTCCGCCATCGCCATCCCCCGTCATCTCCGGTGTTTCCACCCGATGATGCCTGCCCGGACCGACACCAGGGGACCTGATCAGAACGCCCGAAAGTGATCGCCAACGGTGTCCAAAACCGGACTTAGCATCAGGACACCAGCAACACGATCGGGGACCTCAACACGATGTTCAACGCTTTGCACGCCAACCACGACGGCCATCTGTATCGCGTGCACGTGCAAGGCCGCGGCGACATCGCCGACCTCGTGCGCGAGCACAGCCTCGAATCGGCCACCAGCATCGACGGAACGTTGGCGTTCTGGTTCACCCCGTCGCGACACCCCGCCCACACCCTGGTCAACCGTCTGGCCACCGAACTGCTGCTGGCCACCACGACGTTCACCGCCCACCAGGTCCCGCTGCTGCGCGGCGACATCGTCATCACCGGCAACGACGCCCACGGCGACCCGGCCGACCTCACCGACGAGCAGATCACCCACCTGATCAACAGCGCACCCAGCCCCCGCCAAGAGTGGACCCTGAGCCGGCGCTTCGCCCGCGACGAACGCCACCGCCGCCGCTCTCTACGCATGAACACTGCCGCCCGCACCGACCGCATCCTGCGGTCCTGGTAGCACCGGCAAACGGACGCACTGGTTAGGCGCTGGCCGGTACCGTTCCTGCATGGCAGCCGAGCGCCGAGCCAAAAAGATCAACCCGACCGCCGAGCGTCGAATGGCGGCCAAGCGACGCGCCGCCAAGAGGGCCACACCGGACGCTGAGCGGCGATGCGCCGTCTGCTCGGCCTGCGGATACTTCCCCAAGACGCTGACCTCTACTGGGCTGCTGCCGGTCCACTCGACCCGCCGCGGTGGGCGATGCCACGGCACCGACGACAAACCGATCCGCGCGGTGGTGCCCTCCTGGCTCAAGCCGGGCGGCTACGCACCGGCGTTCGGCACACGATCGAAGGGTGTCCGCAACGCGGCCCCGCCCCCGCGGACACCCGGCACCCGTATCCCCAAGCTCACCGACCGCACCGACCTTCCCGATAGCCGCGCCGACACCGACCGCGTGCGCCAGCCCGGCAGCGTCTCCGGCGGCGCGCCGAGCTTGGGCCGGCGCCGCTGATGCCGCGACGATCTCCCTGGCTCGACGACCGCACGGAACTGCTCATCAGCCAGCTCACCAATCGTCATCACCTGCCCATGACCGACGGCCTTGAAGACGCGGTGCGTCACGACATCAGTGACCACCTCGACTTCGTAGCCCGCATGATGCGCATCGGCCGCCAGGCCGCCAAGGTCTACGTCACCGACGAGGTGATCGGCGAGCTAGCCGACCGCATCGCCGCCGGCGTCGCAGAAGCGCACGGGGCCGTCGACCTCGCCACCGAACGCCGCAAGCGTCGCCGCTGAAACCATCGGGTGGCCGCCAACCCCGGATGTCAGTCCACGCTGCGACGATAGGAACAAGTCGACTCGGAGGAAATAGACGTCACATGGTGAATCACAAGGCGGCTCAGGCGCAAAGCCGAAGGCTTGAACGGCTGGGAATCGACGTGAGCCCTCAGCGACTCGAAGAAATCCACGCCGGCGCCCTACTGCAACCCGGCGAGTTCGACACGGTGCGACCGACGAAAGCCAATGCCTGGATCCGCCAGGGCATACCGCCAGAGGAGCACGCCGAACGCGCGGTCAAGCGCCAAATCATCCGGTGGGCGTTCGGGATAACGCTGCTGTTCGTTTGCACCGGCTTGCTGGTACTGCTGTTTGCCTCAGCACTGATCTGAGGACCTGCCCTGGGCGGTCACGCCTGCCGTGCAGTGCGACGCCCGTGACGCCGCGGTTCCCACGACCAGCCGGGAAGAGATTCGAGCTGCTCGCGCTGCTCGACGGTGAGCCGCTCACGGCGCCCCGGTCGCCGCAAGGTGACCACCCACTGATTTAGCTTCATCAACTCCGGCGAGGACTGGTCACGCGGCGGATACGAATGACCTTGCTGGGCAGCGAAATCCGTTAGCTTCGCCAAGTTCTCAGCCCACCGAGCACCCGCCGGGTCCCACGCCCACCCCGGCAGCGACTCCAGCCGCGACCTGCGATCCTCGGACAACTTGGCGCGCCGGCGCCGCTGGTCAGTCACCCAGTGACCAAGGGCGAAGCCGTCACCGGTCCGGAAGTCCTGCGCCGGCCGGGCATCACCGTGTTCCTCGACGTACTGAACCAACGCCGCGAAGTTCTCATCCCAGACGCTCTCCAGCGCGTTCCACGTCCAACCCGGCAACCCCGCAAGGCGTTCCGCCCGCTCAGGGTCGAGCCGTCCCTCGTTGCGCAGCTTGCGCTGAATCGCCACCCAGTTGCCCACAGCCAGACCGTCAACCGAGGTGTCCTTGGCCGGCCGGGCATGGCCATGCTCGGCAACGTAGGCCACCGCAGCGGCGAAGTTGCGCTCCCAGGCGTTGTCCAGAACCCGCCACGTCCACCCCGGCACCGCCTCCAGCAGTGCGACCCGCTCGGCCGGCATGGACCCGTTGCGGTAGGTGGTGCGCTGGTTCTGCACCCAGATCCCAAGCGGGAGCCCGTCTGCGGTGCGATAGCGGTGCCCTGGTGCGGTGTGGCCGTGTTCGGCACTGAACGCCTGTAGCGCGGCCAGGTGCCGCATCCAGTCGGAATCTCGCGCGTTCCAGCTCCATCCGGGTAATCCCTCCAACCGCTCCACCCGTTCGGCGAGCAGCTGCCCATTGCGATGTAGTTGCCGCTGATGCCCAATCCAGGTGTGCAGGTCGATGCCCAGTGCTGTCCGGTACCCGCGCGGCACCCGCATGTGGCCGTGCTCCGCTGCGAACTCGGCCGCACCGGCGAAAGCCTCCTCCCAGCGGCGAGTCAACGTGTCCACAGTGTGGATGCTGAACGCGCGGAAGAACTGATCGGCCAGGCGCCGCGACAGCTTCGCCGGCAAGTGGACGTCGAGGATGTCGCTCTCGAAGATGTCCGCGTCCTCACGCGTCGAGTCAGTCATCCGCTCCCGCACCACCGCCAGATCGCGGCGCAGGCTCGGGTCATGGCTCTGCAGGGCGCGCAGCACCTGCCGGGCCCGCTTGAATTCGCTGATGTTGATGACGCTTTCGGCATCCTCGTCGTCGGCGACGGTCACCGCCAACACGATCAGCGCCGGCCGATCGTGATACGGGTTCCTGCGGATCGCCCGGCCCACGGCCTGGGCGACGTCGATCTCCGAGGACCGCGGCTCTGCGAACAACACCGCATCCAACGCCGGAATGTTGATGCCCTCGGTCAAACACCGGGCGTTGGTCACGATGTTCCACTGACCCGGATCCTGCACCGCGAGGGTGTCCGTCGCAGCGAGACGATCACGCAACTTGGTTCGCCCGTCGATGTGCACGATCCCAGCAGCACGCCCGTCGCGGACCAACCCCTTGGCGGTCAATAGCGCATGGGTCCGGCGAAACGTCGCCGCGAACTGCGCGCTGGCGTCGATGGTGTTGTGAAACGCCAACACACTCGACAACTGGTAGTCGGATGCAGCCTGTGTCAACGCGATCGCCGCAGCGACATGATCAGCACGCGCACTCCCGTCCTCGCCGGCGGCCAAGCTGATCGTCCGCAAGTCCTTCAGGGCGGACCGCACGGCGGTATTCGACACGGCGATGACCGCCACCTTGAACGGCGACAGGATGCCCCGCTCGATCGCCACCCGAGTCGGAAGCGTGAACACCTGCGGGCCGTAGAGCCCGGTGTCGTCCATCGACGCCACGGTCCGCCGCCGCGGCTTTCCACTGCGCGTACGCGGGCCGCTGTGGACCTTCGGAGTGGCCGTGTAGAACAACCGATGCGCAGCCGGGATCTTCGCCGAATTGAGCGCAACACCGAACGGCTTGCCCTTCAATCCCGCGGTCCGGTGCGCCTCGTCGCACACCATGACCGTCCACGCCGCCATCCCCAGGTCGCGATGCGCGGCGGCGACGACCCCGAGCGACTGATACGTGCACAAGACCACACCCACACCGGTCAGCTCACTGCGCCACCGGGCCAACACCTCGGGCGAGGTCGTGCTGTCCACCGACAGCTCGTCGCTGTGGATGTCCTCGGTGTCACGAATGTGGTTCGAGCACACCGCGATAGCAGTGAACCGGAACGGTGATTCACGCTGCCAGGTGCGATACGTCTGCTCCAACAACCCCAGCGTGGGGAACACGACCAGCACCGCATCCGAACCGCCGGCGAGCAGTCGGGCCGCGGCGTGCACGGCCATCAGCGTCTTGCCGGTGCCGCACGCCGCGACGCACAGGGCGCGCTCCAGGCTGGGGTCCACGGCCCGGACCGCGGCTCGTTGGTAGTCGCGCAGCTTGAGGTGGCCTGGCGATCGTCTCGCCACGATGTGATCTCTCCTCCATCGGTGGGCGGTTGCTGAGGTGACGCCGTCGCGCGCGCTGGCATCAGCATCGCACTTCAGGCGAATACGGCCGCCGTAAGGCTTTAGCGTGCCGCCGAACATGGACCAGAACGTGAAACAGGGCCACCGGATCTCCGGTGGCCCTGTTGGGGTGAGCAGTAGATCAGCCGAGGAGAGTTCCCGGCTGATCAGGTGCGGTCGTCGACGACGCAGACGTCAGGGTGGAAGTTGCCGTGCGGCGGTTCGACCCCCGGTACATGCGGCGCCAGCAGGCCGATGACCACCGCGGCGCACACGCGCACGACGATCCTGCCGGCACACCGGACCGCGACACCGCGGACGCGGGACTGCTCTTGCCTACGGCCGGAGCCGTTCACTTCACTCATTGGACTCTCCCTGTTCGGCCGATGGGCGAAATTGCCCATCTACCAGGACTTATATGTGCAGGACCGCCCCTGTCGGGACGGCCACGGCGAGTGATCCAAATCACAACCATCGGGTGGTCTGTAGCCAGCCCCCGCGCACATATAAGTCAAGTAAGGCGAACAATCCGGAAGGAGGTGGCCTGTGGACAGCGTGACCACTTTGGGTGACGGAGGCGACGAGAGCGTGCCGCCGCGCGACCACGAGTCGAACTCCTTCCACGTCGTGGGCGACGGCGGCGTCGAGGAGGTACGCACCGACGGAAACTCGGTCGACGACGACGTCGTCCTGACGATGCCGAAGTACAGCGAAAGCGACGACGAACTCGACGACGACGAACTCAACGACGACGAACTCAACGACGAGGCGCCCGACGACGCAGACCCGCACGACACGACCACGGATTCAGCACGCGACTCTCCACCACTGCCCGATGATGACGAGGCACGCCATCGGAACGAGGAGGCCGTCAGGTTGTACCGCCTGGTCAGGGCAGACGGATTCCGCGGCCCGCGGTGGAAAGAACTCGTCACCGTCCTCGCTGAATACGGCCTCGGTGTCATCGAGGGCTGGCTGATCACCGGCCAGATCTACACCGAACTGCGCGACAGGCACCGCGGCGTCAAGGCCACCGGCATCGACAAGCACCTGCTGCGCACCGACGAGACGCTCCGCCAGGACCTCGCCGACGCAGTTGTGACCGCGGCGCTGCTGAAGTTCCAGGAGGAAACGGCCGCAGGGCGCGGATGGCACGAAGATGGCGGCGCCGCGATCACCACGTTCTTCATCAACACCTGCCTGCTGGTGTTCGGCAACGAGTTCCGGACCTGGCAGAGCAACCTCGGCGAATGGCGAGACCACGAAACCACCGCCGACCCCACCGACATCCACGGCTACACCGAACAAGAACCGCGCCCACCCGAAGCGCACCGCGACCCCACATCGGAGGCGCTGATCCAGCTCGAAGACCTCAACAACACCGAAGCTCAGCTTCAGCTCGACGACCGAGAACGCGCAATCCTTGACCTTCGCGACCAAGGGCTGACGGTCAACCAAATCGCCGAATACCTCGGCGAGACATCCGACGAGATTTCCAACACCCTGCGACGACTTCGTCGCAGAGCCCGTTCCCAACTGGAGGGGAACCACGATGAGTGAACACGATGCAGACACCAAGGCGCTGGCCGACTTTCGGCGCCTGATCGAGGAGTCTCCGCTCGGCACGGCGGAGGCCCGTGCCGCGCGCGGCCGTGTTTCTCGCCAGCGCGCCGAGAGGATCGCGCAAGTCGTGACCGCAGCTGCTACTGCTGCTGCCACCGACACTGACGACGACACCGACACCGATCCGATGGATAAGCACCTGCGCGAGCTGCTGGCCGCACCAGATGCGGGCAACCCGACCACGTCGTCGACGGGACACGCCGAACTCCTCGCGCACACCGAACAGGCATTCCGCCCTCGGCCGCCGCAACGGCGAGGTGCGCACGTCGACGAGATCATCGCGGGCATCGCCGAAATCGTCGAGGAGGTCACCGGTATCGAGCCGTCCGAGGTGACCCTGGAGAAGAGCTTCGTCGACGACCTCGACATCGACTCGCTGTCGATGGTCGAGATCGCCGTCCAGACCGAGGACAAGTACGGCGTGAAGATCCCCGACGAGGACCTCGCCGGTCTGCGCACCGTCGGCGACGTCGTCGCCTACATCCAGAAGCTCGAAGAGGAGAACCCGGAGGCCGCCGCGGCGGCGTTGGAGGTGTTCGACATGAGGGAGTGGGACGCCTAACCGATGACGGAGCCGATCGACCTGGCCGGGTTCACCGGCTGGGTGCCGTTCGCCGCCCTGCCGACCACCGACGTACCGACCTGCCCCGGCGTGTACGTGATCGTCCGGCCCACCGACGATCCCCCGGCGTTCCTGGACTCCTCGCCGGCCGGCCACTTCAAGGGCAAGGACCCAACGGTGCCCATCGCCGAGCTGCACGCGCTGTGGGTGCCCGGCACCCGCATCGTCTACATCGGCAAGGCCAACGCCGGCGCCAGCGGACGCCGCGGCCTGCGCAAGCGTCTCGACGAGTTCCGCCGTCATGGTGCCGGCGAACCGGTCGGCCACACAGGCGGCCGCCGCATCTGGCAGCTCGCCGACCACGCCGACCTGCTCGTGGGATGGCGCGCCACCGACGAAGGCGCCGCCGCCGCCACCGAGACGGCGATGATCGCCCAATTCCGCAAACATCACGGCCGCCTGCCGTTCGCCAACATGCGGGGCTGAGATGGGGCCTCGACGTGGTGCTGCGGTCGACGAACGGCGAGCGCCGGCCTGAGCAATACAGGGCGATGTCGGTGCCCGCCCCGACAATGACCATGTGAGCAAACCCGGCGAACCGTCCCCGCACCACGTCACGCAGAAGCCGCGCAAGCGGACCGACAACGTCCAGGTGTCCGACTTCACGATGATGGTCAAGGTTCCCGGCCGCCCCGAGGCGATCCGCGTCTTCACCGCCACCGAAGAAACCGAAGCCCAGCAATATGCGAACGCCAGCGGCGGAACCGTTGTCCCTCTGCCACTTCCACCACCGACCGGCTACACCGTCGGCCCGAACGGACACCTCATCCCAGAGCCTTCTGCCACGTGCGCCGGCATGGCCGACCTCCCCGCACCGATCGACGATGCCGCGCACTGATCCACGCCAACAGTCCCTGGAACTGTGGCCGCGCGAGCACGACCTCCCACCACGCTGGGACGGCCTACCCGTCGAATGGGGCGCCTGGGGCGACACCGGCGGCGTGATGATCTGCCCGCCACCCAAGCACCCCGACCGCTGCACGCGATGCGGCAGCACCTCGGCTGCGTTGATCAACATCGGCCGCATCTGGACCGACAAGCACAGCGCGCCAACAGCTATCGGGCGTGCCCGCCTGCGCGGCGGCAAGCACCTCGTCGGTCTGATCACCGTGTTCCGCTGCCCCACCTGCGAACACGACCACGTCCTCGACCCGGCCGGCCAAGCATGGGATCTCGACGACACCGATTACGGGCAGGACGGCTCCTGGGACGTTAGTGCCGACCGCTAGTCCGGATCGTTGGGCAGGACCACCGTGAAGGTGCCATCACGCGGGGGATCGTCGGGATCGAACCCGAACAGCGCGCACAAGCATTCGTCGCCGCCCCACATCGAGCACAGCTCGGCCCGGCAGCCGTTCACGACGCCCCCTGGTGTCTTCGGATTCGCCGCCACCACCGTGCTACCGGGCCCGCCGGATCATCCGCGGGCTTCACTGGCAGGCCGGTGATGTGGGTGGTGGTGACCAGGCGGCCGTCCGATGTCGTCGCATACGACGTGCCGACGTTGGTGCCGCCGGCCGCGGTCAACATCTGAATGACCCGCTCATCCTCGGCGTCACGCCCGGCGTCGAACCACGCGTCGACGACCTCCAGGACGTGAGTGACCGACGTCGACGTCGGCCGCGGGGGTGGCTGCTCAGCACTGGCCGGCGTCCACTGCGCCACCAGCGGAAGCCACTGATCCCACGCCGCGACCAGCTCGTCGACCTCGCCGGGCAGCTCGGGCGTCACCGCCTGAAACAGTGCCTGCACGAACGCCGGCCCCGGCAGGTCATCCAGGTGTGGTCCCGTCGGTGGGCAGGCCCTGGCGAACACGATCGCCGCCCGCACCACCAGCAGGCCGGCGGTGAAATCGGCATCCATGACCGCCACCGGTGGCGCGGCCCCTGCAGCGGCCGCTGCGTCCATCGCAGACGCCAGCCGGGCACTGACCTCAACCCACTCCAGATAGGCGTTCCCGACGGCGCTCAGAGCCTCGTATTCGGCGTACTGGCTCACCGGCCGCCCACCGCCACCACCAGCGCGGCGCACACCGCCGCCATTCTCGAGTCCGCCAGCCGACCCAACCGCGTTCCCAACGCCGTCACCGGCACGCTCTCGACCAGATCCAGGTTCACCGCGGCCCGCTGAGGTACCGGATCGTCACTGGGGTCGAGCACCACCTCGCTGGCCAACCCGCGCACCGTCGTCGTGCACGGCGCCACCAGCACCCGCCTCAGCTTCGGAATCGCCGCATCACGGGAGAGCACCACCACCGGCCGGGCACCCGAGCCGGGGACCTCGCACCACCACAGCTCACCGCGCGCCGGCAGCGTCATCGTCGGCCCGCAGATCGGCGCCAGTCGGCGACGTCGCCCCACTGGTCGGGCTCGTCGGCGGGGTGCTCGTCGTAGGCGGCGTAGCTCGCGTCGACCTCGGCGGCCCGGTTGGCGGCCAGCAGCGCGCCCAGGGCCTCGTCGAACAGCGCGTGGTCCTTGGCTCCGGTCCGCAGGCTGCGTGCACTGGCGAGCAGGTCGGCGTCGACCGTGGTGCTCACGCGGGTGCGATTGCGGGCCATGGCATAAGTGTGGCACGCATGCGGGACACCAGGCAGAAGGTCGCAGGTCACTGCGGCGGGCGCCCGAAGCCCTCGCGCAGCAGGCTCAGCACCACCGCTGTGACGGTCAGGGCCTGGCCGACGTCGTGCGTCGCGTAGTCGTAGCCGAGGCCGGCGCCGACGGCGGTCACGGCGCGGGTGATCGCGCCAGCGCGGCCGCGCCAACCGGGCGTCGGGTTCGAGGTGGTGTCGTGCTGCTCGGTCATGAGGTCGTGCGGTCCTTCCGTGAAAACACTGTCGACCTGCACACTCCCGGAAATCTGGATTGCACACACCCGCCTGAAAGGCCCAGGTTCGCGGGTGTTGAAGGACTACGTTGACGGGATAAGTGACAGTTATCTATGACGTTGACGCTTAACCCGCTAACTCGGGACCCGCTAACTCGGTACATTTGTTGATCGTGACTAGTCCACCGCCCGACGACGAACTGACGAGGTTCTTCGCCGTGCCCCCAGCCCTGGCGCGGGCCGCCGAACCGTCGCGCGAATCCGTCTACATCGGCAACGCCGAGAAGAACCTCTACGAGGCACGGGAACGCCGCCTGGCGCACCTGCGCGACGGCGTCACCCGCCGAGCCATCGACCGCGCCACGGAACGCCTCACCGCCCTGGCCCACCCCGAACTCGACTACATCGCCATCCGCAGCCCGTTCATCTACGGACCCCAGCAGGTGGCCACCCCAGACGCCCCCGACGACCTCACCCTGCTCCCGCCGCCGCTGTCGCGAGTCCTGCGCCGCAAGAACCAGTACGCGATCGCGCTGTACCTCACCCTCCTGTTCGTCCAGCAGATGCTGGCCTTCCGCGCCGCCCACGGCGACCCAGGCGTCGTCGGACCTCGCCGCCGCAAAGCGGTCTACAACGTCGACGGAGCGCCATCGGAAGCCTCACTCATCGGGCTCCCGAGCAACGACCGCCGCAACCAGCGCCGGGTCTTCAACCGCGCCCTCGACGCGCTGCAAAGCGCGGAACTCATCGACTACGGCCCCGACCGGCAGCGGTACGCCACCTACACCCTCAACGCCGAGGACGGATCCGGCCACACCTACACCGTCCCGGCCGGCGAACCCGACAGCGCGGCATACCTGTGCCTGCCCGCCGCGTTCTTCACCGCCGGCTGGCCGATGATCCTCACCCCGTCGGAGCTGGCGACGTTCCTCGCCATCTGCCACTACGCCGACCGCATCCTGCCCCGCAACCCAACCAGCGAGACGCCGCGACAGATCTATCTCGCGAAATCACTGCGCGACAAGCACTTCGGCCTCTCCGACGAGGCCTACGAAAGCATCCACACCCTCGCCGAGTTCCGGCTGATCGACGTGCACGACCCAGTCGAAGGCCGGCGCCGCGGCCGCATCTCCCCCGAACGCACCGGCGGCAAGCGCCCCGACCCGTACCTACTCGACCCGATCGTGCTCGGCGGATTCCCCTCCACCGACCGCGCATTCAACCTCGACGCGTTAAAACAGCCCGCCATCGAGACTGCGATCGAACGCCTCAACTGGCCGATCCCCCGGTACGCCATGTGGTCGGGCAGCTCCCGCAAACGCGATGACGCCCGCGCTGCCCGCGCCGCTAAACAGAACACCAAACAGGCGACCTGAGCCAGGCCCGTCTTCAGGCCGGGGTCACCGCGATAGACGTCGAAGCTCCTCCAGCGCCGTACCCAAGTCCTCGATGAGCTGCTCTGCGGCCGCAGCATCCAACGGCTCCTGGGCGTCGACGCTGAGCGCCAGGTCGTAGAGCGTGCCGTCGGCGCGCTGGAAGCCAGCCAGTCGCACAGTCGCAGCCTCGCCCCGTGGTGTGCCCAGGAAGTACCGGAACCGGCCTTCGTCGTCGGAGTTCTCCCACGGGTCGACGCGCTCGGTCGCCACAGGCAGTAGGACGGCGGGGGTGTCATCAGCGTTGGTCACGAGCTTGCAAGATACCTGCGACATCCCACCCACAGCACCGATTCCCACAGTGGGCAAATGGGCATAGAATCACGGTATGACCGAGCCAGCGCTCATCGAAACCGACGCACGCAGCCGCGCAGTACTGCCCGGCCAGCCCAACCAGCGCTTCCTCATGCGCGTCAACGAGGACGGCAGCATTCTGCTGCAGCCGGCCCGCATCGTCACCGACGCGCAGCAGGAGTACGACTCCAACCCCGAGCTGCGCGACCTCCTCGCCAGAGCTACCGCCTCCCCCACAGTGCGACGCACCCGCCAACGCCGCTAGATGAGCGCCGAAGCCGACTACTCAGAGGTTGCCGACGCCCAACTCGACGAGCTGGAACAAGGCCCCGACGTCGACCTATACAACGCGGTCCTCGACACGATCGAACTGATCTTCCAGCTGCCAGGACAGGCTCACGCGCTGTCGACAGCGATCACCACCAACGAGGGCATCCGGCTACGACTGCCCGTCATCGGACACCCGCCCTACAAGGTCTTCTGGTCCACCGAAGGGCCACGCATAGAGGCAATTTTCCCGCACCCATAGAACCGAAACACGCTGGACGACAACACCTCCAAGTCCGACCGTCGCCGCGGTCAGGGCTGGTGCGGTGGCGCGAATCGCCGGATGTAAGCCTCCGCCTCGGGTGAACGTTCATGATCGGGGGGAACCACCCGGTCCTCCAACTTGGCCGACGCCTCCACTGATCGTCGAGCGGAGCGCTTCACAGCATCCTTTGACACCACCACTTTCTTCGGTGTCTTCCCCTCCACGACAATCGACCCGTTCAGAAGTCGTCGACAGTGAGTGCTCGCGGCATCAGCCACAGGGTGTCCGGGTCGCCGGCGGCCAGGTGCGCCCCGATCGCCTGAGGCCATGGCCACGGCAGAAACGGATAGAAGATCAACGTTGTACCAGCGCTGCGAGTCCGGTCTAGGTGCAGCTCGGCGAACGCCACCGCCTCCGTCAATGCCGGCCGCAGCTGAATGTGCGTGCGCAGCAGCTCGAACAGGACTCCCGGAGCGTCCTGGCTTTGATCCTTGCGCGTGCACACCGTGGCATCACGCACCACCCAGTCCTTCCACCGATCCTCAAGTGAGGCAACGGATTCCTGCGGAAAGTAGAACAGCAGGTTTGGGGTCGATAGTGCAGCACCGGTCATAGGCGTCACGCAAAGGGCCGCTGTCCGGAGCCGGCCGGGCAGGCTTGCTGGATGAATTCGATTCGGCGGGTGAACTGGTCGATGATTGAAACGGTGTGTTCGGCGAATCGCCTCTGTTCGGCCGGGTCGTCTTCGCAGTCGATGAACTCGACAAACTTCTGCACAGCGTTGTCCACGGCGCCCAGGTAGAACGCGATCGCGCGCTTGAGGCTGACGCGATCGGCGTTGAGTCGACCTTCGAGCACCGCGATCTCGTCCAACGAGTCGTAGATCGTCGTGGTGCTCTCCCGGCCGTCGCCGCGCACCTCGGGAACCTTCGGGAGTTCCTCTGCAGCCCAGTCGATGTCATTACCGGCGTCGAGCAGCCGAAGCCACCCGAGAACGCGATCGCGGCACTCGATCCACGATTGCCGCGCCGCCATGTGGTCGCTGTACAGCGCTCCGTTGACGGCGTTGTAGTGATTCACCGCGGCAATCTGGACCATCCCAAGCCACCCCGTGCCAGTGACGGTCGGCACGGTGAAGTAGTCGTAGGTCGGGGCGTACGGCTGATCAAGCAGCCCTTTGATGTACCAGCGGATCGTGTCCAACGTCGCCCCCGGTTAGGCCACGGCGGCAGCCGGGTTGAGTGGCGCGCCCGCGAGCCGAGATGCATACAGCAGGTCTGCGCAACCGTCCACGGTGTCGTAATTGCGAAGGCACAAAACGACTTCGGCAGCGCGGGCCTGGGCGAGCAATCGTGCGGGTGAATCCGCCCCGCCGGCGCCGGCGTTGGACACCGCGCTCTGGTACTCGATCATGGCCATGAACCGCTGCTTTGCGACATCTGCCCACAAGGCGTCGTCGATCGGCTTGCGCGCCTCGAACAGGTCGATGACGCGGTCGGTGGCCTGTCCGCTCATTTGCGCGACAGAGGCCGCCATCTGCGAATGCCGAGCGGCCACCTTCAGCATGTCCTGATCGGTAAATGCGTTGGCCTGCCGCCACTCCCACGGCATCGCCACCGCACAGCGATGCGACGCCGTGGGATCGACCGCCGTGGCACGGGCGACCTCTTTGGCATTGATGCTGACCGGTCGAGCGCCCACCTCGCCGGCCCAGTCGATCACCTGACCCAGCGGAAGCGACGACGCCACTGCCAGGACGCGCGAGCCAGGCGCGGCCTGCTCGCGCGCCATGGCCTGCCGGACCACAGTCTCGAGCGGGTTGGAGCCGCCGGCTTCGGCGGCGGCGTTCCACAGCTGGTGGCCGACGATCGGGTCCGTCACCGCCAGGCGCACATCCTGTGGGATCCGCACGCCCAGCGGAATGTAGGACGCGCCCTCGCTGGTCGCCAGCCACGCCGAGATCGTTCCGCCACGATCCCAAATCACCGACGCTGCATAGTGAATCTCGACGTACCCGGTGGCCAAGGTCTGCGCGATCATCGCCGTGATGACCTCGCGGCCGGCGTCCATCGCCTGATCGAAAATGATGTCACCGCTGGCCCCGTCCGCGCCGATCCCACGGATCGACGGGCCTTGCACCGGAACGGGTGTCACCGACGCCCCGCCGGCCGCCGCGGCTGACGGTGCCGCCCCGCTTACCGGAGTCGCCGCAGCCGCAGGCGTGGTCGGAACCGCCGCCGCCGGCGGGCCGGCCGAGGTCACCGGAGTCACCGGCGCCGCCCCTCCACCCACGGCCGGAGGCGCCATCATCGCCATCGGCGGCGCTGCTGCCCCTGAACCACCGAACGAGGCCGGCGACGTCGCGGCCGCAGGTGCGGCAGCTGCAGGCGCCTGCGCCGCCGCCTGCGCAACGTTCTGAGCAATGCTGGAGCCTACGTTGGTTGCCGAACTTGCAATATTTGCAGCGCTATTCACCGCACCCGTTGCCATCCGAGCAGACGACTCCGCGATCCCCGAACTCAGCCCGGCGACCCCGGATCCGCGGCCGGCGGCCGCGCTCGCGGCACCAGCTCCATTAGCCGCGCCAGCTCCGTTGGCGGCATTCGCGCCATTCGCATTGGCCAGCTGGCCGGACTGCGCCATCGAGCTAGGGCTACTCGCGCTGCTCGATGCCGGCGACGAAGAAGACGCGGGCGACGAGCTGCCTGACGACGTCGGCTTGAAAATCTGGCCGATCGAAGACGCCGGATTACTGCTTCCCCCACCAGAACTGCCTGTCGAGGGCGCGGATGTCGATGGCGGCGACATCGGCGCAGCCTGCTTCTCCTTACCCAGGTCCGAAGGATCAATCTTGTCGGGCTGCTTGAACGCGGTCTGCTGAATCTGCCTGTCCGAGTTGGACGTTGGATCGGTTGTGGCACTCTTTTGGGGCGCGTCGGTGTTCGCTGCTTGAGGAGTGTTCTGACTCTTAACGGTGTAGTCGACTGGCTTCGCGCTGGTGCCGGGGGTTTGTGGCAAGGGCATGGCAGGTGGTGCGGCGGGGGCGCCGATACCGGGGAGGCCGCCAGCTTCGGGCAGCATGTGGTTGGCGTAGGGATCTTTCCATTCAGCGATGTCCGTGGAAAGCGCTGTCACAGTCGCGGCGCCCTGCATGTCTCGTGCATGGGCATCGGCTTTCGCGGTCGCGACGATCGCGGCGATGCTAGCTTCGAGCTGTGCCTCGATCGCCGCGATCGCCGCCGGGGCAACCAGCGGAGCAGCCTTCAGCGCAGCGTCCTTTGCCTTCTCGGCGTTGTCGCGCGACGTCTTCACATTCTCCTCGGCCTGATGCACGATCTCGGCCAGGTCCTGCTTAGTTGACTGCAGCTCGTTGGCAGCCCAGTGCGCTTTCTTGGAGATCTGCCGATAGGCCTCGATCCGGTTCTGCAGCGCAGTCTCTCGTCCGGCCTCCAGCCCGCGAGCCGCTTCGATGAACGCACCGCTCATGGGAGCAAGGATTTGCTTGATGTCCATCTGCGCATCGAGCTGTTGGAACAACTCGTTGGCCTTCTGCGAGTAGGTCATTGCATAGCCCGACCAGTCCATCACGTCGGACTCCGGCCACGCCCCAGCGAGAATCTCCTCCGAATGCTCCGTGTGGGGCTTCGAGATGTCAGCGAATGCCAAGGCCCGCAATCCTTCCTGCTAGGGAGCGAGACGTGTGCACAGGGCTGCCATTTCGTCAGAAACCTCCTGAGCCATGTCACGCGCATTGCCGACGATGGGCTCAAAGTTCCTGTATGAGTTGCCAAGAACCCGATATGTCTTCGCTGCAGTGGTCGCGGCTTCTGACAGAACCGGAGTCGAGCCGGGCGCGATCTTTGACTGCAGTATGTCGGCCGCTTGAATGTAGAGTCCGCCGGCCTTACGCACGGCGTCGGCCCATTCCGGATTCTGCTGCGTCGCCGGATCCAAGATCTTTGTACCCGGAGGAAGTACGGCGAGAGTGTCGGTGGCCGCCTTATACGGGGCGTCGGAACCCAGATATCCATCCCGGCAGGTCTGGCGATCTGCCTGGGCGGTCGGTAGAGGTGCCGGAGGCGCCGGTGTCGGGGCTGGGACGGTGACCGTCACGGGCGAGGCCGGCGCCGCTGTCGAGGGGGTCGACGTATCCCTGGACTGCAGAGTGATCGCGACAGCCGCCGTGCTCGCCACAATGGCGCCTACAAGACCGGCCGCCACAATTAACGGCCATCGGTTCCGACGACGCTCCCGGTCAACGCGCTGCGCGGGCACCACGGGCGGGTATCCGGGCGGCGGAAAGGGCGGGTACCCCGGCGGGGCCGGCGGCGACACCTGCGGGGAGTTCGGCGGGAAGGCCGTATCGACTCCAAATGGCTTCGGGTTCACTGGCAAAGCCAATCCACGGCCTGCTGACTGGCCTTGAAGACCGCCACGGCGTTACCGCTAGCCGGATCTACCGACTTGTACGCCTCCGAGAGGGTCCGCAGGGCGCTGACCGTCGTATCGGCGACACCCATCAGGGTCGGGTTGGCTCCAGCGGCGATACCCGCCTCGAAGGTGTCGGCCGCCTGGCCGAACAGGTCGCCTGCGCGCGCGACCGACGCCTTCCACGCTGGGTTGTTCTGAACGGCGGGATCGGTGATGTTCATGCCGGCGGGGATGGCGTTCATCGCAGCGGCTCCGGCCGTCACCAGAGTGTCGGTGTTCTTCCAGGCGCGGCACGTTTGTGCGTCGGCCTCGGCAACTGGCAACGGTGCTGGCGCCGCCGCGGGCGCCGCGGTCTCCGTCACCGTTGATGGCGCCGACGACACGGTGTTGCTTGTCGAGGCCGGGTTGGTGACGGCGAAGGTGATCAGCGTGGCGACGGAACCGGCGACGACCGCCCCGACCGCTGCCGCGGCTGCCAGCGCAGGCCACCGCCGACGCGGCTTCTGCGGCGCCGGTGGGTACGGATACGGCGGTGCGGTAGGTGGCGCGATCGACACGTCCATCCCTCCCTCGTTAGTCCTGGTCTCCAGTGTCCTCGTCAGGCCGGCATCGTGCCGCCGGGCGGCTGCATCGGGTTAACACCTGGCATCGGGAACGTCGTGACGGGCTGTTCGTAGGTAGGTACCGCTTCCTTGTCCTGGCTCTGCAGAACGGTCGGCCCCTCGGCGAGCGCACCGGACTGCTTGGTGGCCCAGGTGCTGTCGGTGGCATCGACCTTGGAGCGCAGCAGCTCCGCCTTTCCCGACACTGCGGCCAGCGCGATATCGAGCTGCGACATCGCGGCGGGGATCGGCGGCGTGATGGTCGGGATGACGCTGGCAGCCAGCGTCTGACCGGCCTTGGCCGCAGCCTTGTGAAGCTGGTCAGTCTCGATGTCGAGCTTGGATTTCGCGCCCATAGAGGCCATTGTCCCAGGCCCGGACGACATTGGGAACCGCAAAAAGCCCTAGACCCTGGCCGCTGGAGGTGTTGCGTGCAGGGGCAGCCAGCGAGGCGGAGATCGTGCATCCCATAGCTCAGCCGGGCATCACAGGACGGGGGTCGCGCCTATAAATGAACTGTGGGGATGCATTTGCGTGTGGCAGCGGCGGCACTAGGCGTTCTGGTAATCGCAGGATGTAGCACCAGTCCCAGCCACCCAGCCCCTTGGCCAGGCAAATTCTTCTCTAACACCCACACGATCGACTTCTACGATCAGACCTACAACATCGCCGACGTCAAAATCCTCTGTAGCCAGGATGACGCTGGGCTGAAGGTCGTCATCACTGCGCCGGACGGCACCCAGGTGACAGCTGTACGGCCCAAGGATGGATCGCAGAGATCGAACGTCGACGTGGTCGGAGGCGATCACGCGGCTCAGACGCTAGTGGACGGAGCGGTGTGGAAGAGCCAGGACGGCGAGTGGGGATTCGAGGGTAATCCGGACGACACCGAAAGCCACTCCGTCTTCTACCTGCATGACGGCGCAGCTATCTGTCCGGCCCGTTAGCGGCGGCTTCGACGCTCGGCCCGTGACTCACCCGTGTGCGCGTGGGGCGCACGACGCCTTGTAGGCAGGGGCAGGGGCAAGCAAGCAATGTCGCCAAGCAGCGGGACTCACCCGTGTGCGCGTAGGGCGCACCACGATCAGCGCCAGCCGGCGGCCGGCCGGCCGGGCCGATCGTGATACGGGTTCGACTCACCCGTGTGCGCGGGCGCGTGGGGCGCACGCTAGCTGACCAGTGTTAATGGACGCTGATCCGCAGTCTTCGGATGATCAGTCGATTGCTCGGCTGAGGTGGCCGCACCGTGGTGGTGCGGTCTTCCCGCGTCAGTGACCTGGCGTCGCCGGCCCACTGATGTGGGGGCGGGCGCTCGGCCTCGGCGGGCGTTTTGCGTCTCCTCGGTGTCGGGGGTGACGGCCACCGCGTAGGTGGCGATGTTGATGGCCGCGTTGACGTCTCGATCGAGGTCGAGGCCACATTCGGCGCACCGATATGCACGCTGAGACAAACGGAGCTTGGTTCTCGCTCCGCAGGTCGAGCATGTCTGGCTGGACGGGTACCACCTGTCGCAGACCGCGATGGTGGAGGCGTACCAGCGAGCCTTGTAGTTGAGTTGGTGGCGAAGTTCGCCGGGGGCGGCGTCGAGAATGGCGCGGTTGAGCCCTGCTTTGGCGCGCACGTTGGTGCCGGGCTGGTCGATGGTGCCGCGCGCGGAGCGCGTCATGCCGAGGACGTTGAGGTCCTCGATGGCCACGGTCGCCCAGCCGGTGGCGAGTCGTTTGGTGAGGGTGTGCAGAGTGGTGGCGCGTTGCTCGGCGACTTCGTGGTGCCGGCGACCAACGACGGCTGCCGCGCGTCGCCGGCGCGTTGATCCCCTCTGGGTGCGGGAGAGCTTGCGTTGAGCTTTGTTGAGGCGGGCCCGTGCGCGGTCGAGGTGGCGAGGGTTGTCGATGATGTCGCCGGTCGAGAGTGCCGCGAGGTGGTGGACTCCGACGTCGACGCCGACCGTGCCAGCCTTGCGCTGCCGGCGGGTCGGCGCTGCAGTGATCGCTGCGGGGGTTTTGGTGAGGATGCTGGCGTACCAGCGATGTCCACCGCGGCTGATGGTGACGGACTGGATGATGGCGCCACGGTCGAGTGCTCGGCAGAGCTTCTTGGTGGAGTCGTGGACGCGCAGCGATCCGAGGCGCGGCACGATGATGCGTCGGTATCCGGTGTCGGGGCGGATCGACGGGTTCTTGACGTCGTGGTGGATGCGAAACGAGTCGCGTGAGCGGTGCTTGGTTTTGAACCGCGGCCGGCTGACTCGCTGGCCGCGGCGTTTCCCGGTGATCGAGTCGAGCCAGTTCTTCCAAGCGGTGTCGACGTCGATCATTGCGGATTGGAAGGCGTAGGTGGAGACGGTGTGCCACCACGGGCAGTCACCGTCGAGGTCGGTCCGGTTGTCGCCTTTGGTGGCGTTGAGGGCCTTCTGGATTGCCGGCTTGGTCGGGATCTTCGGTGCCTGTGTGGCAGCGACTTTCGGATCTACGCCTTGCTCGACGAGCGTGGTGATCGTGGCCTGGCGCGCGTCGAGTGCGGCGAACTTGGCGGCGAGCGCGTGGTTGTAGGCCCAGCGGGCGGCGCCGGCGTGTTGGCGGCACTGCTGTTCCTGGGTCGGCGTGAGGTCGAGCGCGAACCGGTACGCGCGCATTTCGACGTCGCCGGTGGTCATGGTTGGGACTGTAGAGCGGTAGTGCGACACGGAGCCCAATTCGCAGGCGCTGGCGGCGCGCTTTGGGGGGTGGCGAGTCTCGGCGCGCCGGCGGCGCGCAGGGGGCCGGTGCTGGCGCACCGTGGCGCAGCGCGCCAATGGTGGACGTCGTGACCTTCCCGTGATGCAGGCTGCATCACCGGCCGAGTGATGTGGGCCCTGGGGAGTCAGTCGGCGGGTGTCGGGACTGCGCGATATCCTGAGCGACAGCAAACGGGCATGTCGGGATTCAGCGGGGAGAAATGCGGCGCCGCAAAGTTGAGCAGCGTGGCCACTGAGAACATCGACCATCTTCGCTGGACGCTGGACTGGGTGATCAACGAGGTGGCCCGCACGGGTGAAGAGGTCATCGTCCTGGACCGTGACGGCACGACCGAACGCGCGGTGATCATTTCGATGGCTGACTACGAGCGTCTGCATGAGCACGCCGATGATGTCGAGGCGCGCCAACTGCGCGCGGCCGGCGGCGGGGGTTAGCGGTCGCGGCTGCTGGCGAGCTTCTGGACTCGCTCATCAACAGGGCGGCCTGTCTTTTTACTGGCGGTGACGGCGGCGCGGGCAGCAGCTTGGCGGACGGTGAGGCTACGGCCGGTCTTGGGCTTCTGGGGGGTGCTGTCGTTGGCGTTCGTCGTCATCGGCACTCCCCTCTTCTGTCTGGTCGCCTAGGGCGGTGTGTTCCCCGATGACCTGGACGATATCGGAGTCTCCGCGTGTGGCCAGTCTAGATTCCAGCAGCGTATCGAGCATCTTCCAGCCGAGAGCTGCTTCAGTGTCGTCCGGGCTGAAGGTGCGCTCGAAGGCCCCAGGTGACGCGGCGCCACCATTCGCTGCGGCGGTCTGCGGTGTTCTTCTGCCACCACGTGATCAGCACGCCGGTTGTCGCGACCAATCCGACGATCAACGTCACCCACGCCTGTGCAGGCATTGCCGTGTCCTCCGCTGCTCGGCACCTACTGAAATCCGTCGATGGAGACAGTAGAGAGCGGGGGTGCAAAAACGCACGCACAACAGCTGCGCCGCAAAAGGCCAGTTCAACGCCCATACACTTTGCGGGGCGGTGTGAGCGGTGGGTGCGAGTTCCGGCGTCAGCGGGGCGGTGAGCGGAAACAGTCGATCGAGCAGTAGCCGGCCGCCGTCGCGGGGTGGGCGAGGTCGCGGTGGCATGTGCGGCAGCTGGCGTGATGTTGGCAGGTGCATCCGGTGGGCCAGGAATGGTGGCAATCGGCGCATTCCAGCGGCAACGGGACGTCGACGTAGGCCGGCGCCGGAGCCCGCCGTGTCACGCGGCGTCGCCGACGCCGAAGGTGCGGGTCCCGATCCAGGTGAGCCGGTCGGGTGGGATGCAGCTGGGCACGGTGATCTCGGGGTAGCTCGGGGTGCCGGTGGTGTGCTCGATGCCGGCGAGGTTGACCTCCCAGAGGTCCCACACCGGGTCTTCTGCGGCGAATCCGCCGCCTTCCAGTGCTTCGCCGGACATCCACCAGGCCAGGGCGGGTGTGGGTGCCAGGCTGATCCAGGGGTTGCGGTGATCGTCCTCGACGCCGTTCACGGCGGGCGTCGCACCGATGATCAAGCCGCGTCGACGAATTGACGCGCGCCGCGTGCTCGGTGACCAGTGGAAGGCGATCGCCATGACCGCACTTTAAGTGCGAAGCGGGA
Source organism: Mycobacterium sp. JS623 (assembly GCF_000328565.1). Taxonomy (NCBI): domain Bacteria; kingdom Bacillati; phylum Actinomycetota; class Actinomycetes; order Mycobacteriales; family Mycobacteriaceae; genus Mycobacterium; species Mycobacterium sp. JS623. Next base: position 42,946 of record NC_019959.1, read on the forward strand.
CACGGAGAGGATTCCGCTGCGAGGTCCAGTTTTAGGCGGCTTCGTCGCCGTCGGCTGCGGTGTTGAGGGCGCCAAGAACGGCGTCGAGATTCGGTGCTGTGACGACGATGTCGGCTACCGCTTGGAGGGCGGGTTTGGCGTTGAAGGCGATGCCGAGGCCTGCGGTGGTGAGCATGTCGATGTCGTTGGCGCCGTCGCCGACTGCGACGGTGCGTGCGATCGGCACGTTTGTCTGGGCGGCGAACTCGCAAAGTGCGGCGGCTTTGGCGGCGCGGTCGACGATAGGGCCGGTGGTGCGGCCGGTGAGCTTGCCGTCGACGACTTCGAGGTGGTTGGCCTTGGCGTAGTCGAGTTCGAGGTGGGCGGCGAGGCCGTCGATGACTTGGGCGAAACCGCCTGTGGCGACGCCGCAGTGGTATCCCTGCCGTTGCAGGGTGCGGATCGTGGTGTGCGCGCCGGGGGTGAGGGTGAGGTTGGCGGCGACGTCGTCGAGGACGGCGGCGTCTAGGCCAGCGAGGGTGGCGACGCGGGCGTGAAGTGCTTGGGCGAAGTCGAGTTCGCCGCGCATGGCCGCTTCGGTGATGTTGCGGACGTGGGTTTCGGTCCCGGCCTTGGCGGCGAGCATTTCGATGATCTCGCCTTGGATGAGCGTGGAGTCGACGTCGAACATGATGAGCCGGGCGGTGTCGTGTTCGGCGTGGGTGTGCATGGCTTCGCTTCTCAAAGTTGTGTGGGCGGTGTGTCTTTCAGACTGCCGCGGCTGTCCAGTGAATATCGGTGCGCTCTGGGTTAGAGGGTATGGCGCAGGTGTGACATCGTGGCCGATCACTCAGCGGGCGAGCTGTTTTCGGCGATGTAGTCGCTCTTGGTGTAGGACCGGCCGGCGGCGCGGCGGCGTTCGGCTTCCTCGAACGCCTGTTGGGTGGCTGTGTTTCCGGCGTGGGTCCGCACGTGCAGGAACAGTTCGCGGTCCATGGCGTAGACGCCGGGGATCGGGTTCTGGAGGTGGCGGGCCAGCAGGTCATGCGGTGGCTGCGGTTCGGGTTCGCCGGCGTCAAGGCGGCGCAGCGCTTCGGTGGTGATGGCATCGCCGGCGGCCTGCTCGGTGTCGGCTGTGACGTGCCAGCTGACGCCGGGAAGTTGTGCGCGCCAACGGTTGTCGTCGGTGCGGGTGATGACGGGGCGGAAGTGGGTGGCGTAGCGCTCGTAGAGGGCGGTGAGGTCCTCGCCGGCGGGATTCTCGGTGGTCATAGGGGTCTCCTGGTTACGGGAAGTCGGGCCAGTGGCCGGTGAGGTCGACGGGACTGAGCCAGTGGAAGATCATGCCGCCGGGCAGGAATTCAGAGCATCCGAAGCCGCCGGCGTTGATCTCGGTGCAGATGACGCGGCCCTCGGGTGGCGGGATGTGGCCGGGGCCGCCGAGGTCGAGCATGGTGGCGGCCGGAGCCGCGTAGTCGCGGGCTCCCTGGAGGTCCTGGTCGCGGTAGGCGGCGGCGTGCTCGGTGAATCGCTGGCTGTACTGCCCGAAGTTAGCGGCCTTGGCGTCGAGGGCGGCTTGCCTACGGGCCAGGCCGGCGACGACGCCGACGGCGAGGGGATAGCCCATCGGGCCGTGGGTGGCGATGATGCGCTGCACTTCCTCGACGGCTTTCGGCCCGATCGCGGCGGCGCGCAGCTGCAGCTCGGCGTAGTTGTCGGCGGCGCGGAGCAGGTCGGCGGGGTTGACGTCTAGATGCGCCATGGTGGGCCTTCGGGCGGGGCGGGTAGCGGTTGCTGTCCACGGTAAAGGCGGTGGCGGACATGTGGGGCTGTGGTCGCTGGTGTGCGCGGAAGGGTGGCCATGCTGTCGGTCATCGGCTTATGCCCCTGCGCCTGGGTCGTAGTCGAGGATCTGTTCGCGGTCCTGCTTGGTGATGGGGTGGCCGTCGTTGAGGAGTGGCCACACTTCGGTGGCCATGACGTTGAGCAGGTCTTCGGTGCGGGACTGCGTGAGGTTGATCTGCGCCTGGAGTGCGTACCGGATGGCGTCGATGCGGCTGGGCAGGTGCAGGCGCTGCATGAGGTCGTCGGCGAGGCGGATGACCTCTTCGTCTTCGACGGTGAGCGGCATAACTGCAACGGTACCGCACTTGGTACCAAATGCGGTACCATTTAACCATGCCCGCCCTGAACGTCCCGTTTGACGACACCGAAATGGAAGCGCTGCGTGCTGCTGCCCAGCAGTCGGACCAATCCCTCAAGGACTACGTGCACGACGCCGCGATGCAGCGGGCTGACCGCCACAAGGAACAGGTAGCAGCGGCGGCGAAACTCGTCGCGCAGCGCTCGGCAGAGCTGAACCGCAGGCTGCGTGACGAGTGACGACATTTCTGGACCGCGATGACGTCCTGTGCGCCGCTGCGGCGGCACTCGACGGTCTGCCCGAAATAGCCGACTACGGGCTGCTCGATGCAGCGGTCGCACGGCCCAGCGCAACGGTGTTCGGACTAGATGCTTATCCGTCGCTGCTCACGAAGGCCGCGGCACTACTGCATTCCTTGGCTCGCAACCACGCCCTCGTCGATGGCAATAAGCGCACCGCGTGGGCTGCGGCGTGGACGTTCCTGACGATCAACGGCGTGGAGTTGTCTGCAACCTACGACGTCGACGCCGCGGAGCAGCTCATGCTCGACGTAGCTACGGGTGTACAGGAATCGGTCGACGAAATAGCCAGCGCGCTAGAAGGATTCGCGGCATAGCTCCGGCCACGCCAGGGCTATTGCGGTGATGCAGGCTGCATCACCGGTCACGCTTGGCGATGCGGCATGACCTCGTCGGCGTGGATGGCGATGGGGAGGGGTGAGGCTTGAATCTGCTGCCACAGCAGAAGGTTCGTCTCGACCGCCGCGTCCGGTGATTCGACGTCGGCGCCGGCGTCGACTAGGAGTCGGGTGAGGGTCTGGGCGAGGTCTTCGTCAGTGTCGGTGGGCCGATACCGCTTGCATGGCAGTGGCCAGACACCCCCGAGGCTGTCGCGGAAGAACGCGGCACCTTCAGCGAGGTAGGCCTGACGCAGCACACCGCGGGCCGGCACGGATACCCCGCACGTCACGATCACGGTCTCCCCCAGGCTGACGATCCAGCAGTCCGGCCAGTCCGGGTCGACGTGAAAACCAGTGGGGGCCAGGTGATCATCGGGGCCGAGTTCGACGGGAAGCATCGACAGGGCGAGTTGGTAGCCGATCTCGTCGCGGCGTGATGTGCTGGCAGGGCGGAGCCGGGTCAGCCATTCGTCGACCAACGGGTGCTGCCGGTTTGTCGGCTTGATGACGTAGGTCAAGTGCGCGACCGGATAGCCGCCTGCGACCGTGGCGGCGCGGGCGGCAATGAGCGGGTTCGGTACCCGCTGGTGCAGGAACAGCGCCGCCTCGCCGGGCGTGCGGGGTTGCGGGGTGCTGTCGTTGCCGATGGCGGGGAACGCGGCGTGGGTCAAGCCAGGAAACGGCGCGTATTGGTCTCTGCCGCCGACGAATTGGCCGCACAGGTCGTGCTCGATGGTGCGGATCATCTTGGCGATCGTGTGGCGGAGTCCGGTGGAGCTGTCCGGGGTGAGGATGTCGAGCAGTGCGGCCGGGTCACGCTCCGCGGTGGCTGGTGTGATGGCCAGGGGGTCGTCGCCTGGCCGCCACATGAGCATCGCGTCGCGTTCCCGCAGTCCATGGGGCCACCACGGCAGGTCCGTGCGCAGCAAGTTGGCGACGTCGCCCCAGACGCAGCGTTCGACGCCGGCGGGTAGATCGTCGTCGCCGCCACCGAGGACAACGGGTCGGCCGTCGGCGACCCACACTGCCGGCTGCACCCCGCGATTGCCGGTTGGTGCGTCATCGCCGGTGGGAATGGCGACAGCACTGGCCCAACTCAAGTGTCCGAGAAGGCGTTGCGCGGTCTCGGGATTGGTGGCCCCTGGGCAATCGCGGACCGGGTAGCCGACCGCGACATGGCCGCGGCCGTCGGACGGTTCCCAGGCGTGCACGACGAACTCTTGGCCGCCGGCGCCGACCTCGACGCTGGTGGCGAAGAGCATCCGTGCCGGCCGTCGCGGGGCGTCGGGCACCGGAAAGAGGCGCGGCATGAGGCCGAGAGTGCCGCGTGGGTCGGCGGATTCGTTTACCCACTGGAAGATGTCGGCGTAGCTCCACCGCGTCTCGTTGTGCAGGCGTGGTGGGTAGGCGTTCAGGAAGTCGTGCAGCAGCGGCCGGGTCCGTTTGTCGAAGCTCAGGATCTCTCCGATGCGTTCGGCGCTGAGGTCGCGCCGGAACCACCGCGAGTGCGACATCCACTCGCCTGGGGAGACCAACCGCATGCTCGTCCTTCCGCTCAGATCCGAGTATCGCACCGCTTCGTGACAGATGGCCGCGCCGAATATGACCGGGTACGTACGTCTCGCCCCGGCCTCGGAGACCCGCACAGTGTTACGTCACGTGACAGTGGGTCTCTGCGGGGTGTCAGGAGCGGCTGCGCCCGCGTAGCCACCGCACACCGACCACCAGGAGCACAACGAGCACAACACCGATGACCAACGTCGGGGCGAGGCGAAACAGCGAGTGAGCCACGTCGCTGCCAGTTCGCCACGCGAAGCCACGCATCAGGGTGTCGACAAGGCCACCACCACTGCCGTGGTGAGAGGTGGCAGCCCAAGCGTGCTGGGTGTCGGGAATGACGGTGTGGCTCACGGATAGCACCTTTCGTTGTGGGATAGCGCGACCGTAGGTGGGCCGCGAGACACCGCCGCCGAACGGTCAGCAAGCTCCCAGCGGCGCGGCGCGGCCAAAAAGTGATCAGGGGATTGCGCACCGTGACCGCCCGGCCAGGCAAACTTGTACACATGGTGTCGGTCGGGTCCATCGTTGCGGGGTACCGCATCGAACGCGTGCTGGGCACCGGCGGGATGGGCACGGTCTACCTGGCGAAGAACCCAACCCTGCCGCGCTACGACGCACTCAAGGTCCTCGACGCCGAGCTGTCCCGCGATCGCACCTTCCGGGACCGCTTCATCCGCGAAGCCGACATCGTCTCCGCCTTCGACCACCCCAACATCGTCTCGGTGTACGGCCGCGGTGAAACCTCCGACGGCGAACTGTGGATCGCCCTGCAATACGTCAACGGCACCGACGCCGAGGAAGCGCTGCGCTCGGGGAAGATGACCCCGCGCCAGGCCATCCACATCGTCACCGAGGTCGCCAAGGCCCTGGACTACGCGCACCAGCGCAACGTCGTGCACCACGACGTGAAGCCGGCCAACCTACTGCTGGCCCACGAGGACGGCGCGCTCGACCGGGTGCTGCTCACCGACTTCGGGGTGGCGCGCCCGATCGACGACACCGACCGCGCCATGGATGGCGCGTTCACCGCGACCCTGGCCTACTCGGCGCCCGAGGTGATCACCGGCGAGTACGCCGACGGCCGGGCTGACCTCTACTCCCTGGGCTGCACCTTGTTCCGGCTGCTGACCGGTAAGCAGCCGTACTTTCAGGCTGACGACGTGGTTGGCACCATCCGGGCGCACCTGCAGCAGACCCAGCCTTTGGTGTCTGACCACCTGTCGTGGGCCACCCCCGACGTCGACGCGGTGATCGCGAAAGCGCTCGCCAAGGACCCCGCCCAGCGGTACACCTCCGCGCGGGAGTTCGCGGCAGCGGCCGCCGCCGCAGTGCGTGACGCCGCGGCTGCGCGCCAGGCCGGTGTACCGGTGCGCCAGAGCGCGCCGCCGGCTGGCGAGGGTGCGCCAGCGCCGTACCGGGCCGCTCCGGAACCGCCGCCGGCCGGCCAGGCGCCCTACACCTTCACGCCCTCCCCAGCGAGAACCAACTCGAGCCCGCCCGCCGCGCACTCACAGCCGCTACCGACGCCGGAGTCGTCCGCGTCCCCGGCTGAGGTCCCACTAGCGGCGGCGGAGCCCGAGGCGTTGCCGCCGCCGGCGGAGGACGGGCAGAAGTTCAGCGACCTGACCGACTTCCGGTCGACGATCAAGCCGCGCCGGCAGCGTCCCCAGTTGCCGAAGGCCCCGAGGCTGTCCCCGGTCGGCTGGCTGTGGACGGCCGCAGCGGTCCTGGCGGTGATCGCCGCTGTGCTCATCACGGTGGTGATCAACAGGTTCTCCACCAGCTCCACCGAGACAGCCTCGTCGTCGACGAGCGCCACGGCCGCGGCGGGCCCGGACTACACGGCCCAGCTGAGGAAGCTGCTGCCCGCCGGCTACCCCGCCGGGGCTTGCACCCCGGCTACCTCGACGCCGGCCGGTGCCCGCGCCGCGGTGTCCTGCACGCAGAACACCGACCCCGGTGGGCCCGCCTCGGCGACCTACACGCTGGCCCAGGATTCGGCGGCGCTGCAGTCTGCCCTCAACGCGGTGATCACCACCTCGACGCAGGTGGTCTGCCCCGGCAACATCCAGTCGCCAGGCCCGTGGCGTCGTAACGCCAACCCGACCGTGCCGGCCGGAACGCTGTACTGCGCGACCACCGGCGATCAGGCGATCGTCGCCTGGACCACGGACTCAGAACGGCTGCTCAGCGTCACCCGTGCGAACGTCACCACCATGGATGACCTGTACCGATGGTGGACGTCGCACTCCTGAGCCTGTGAACGAGGGCAGTTCCGCCCTGAATTCCTGTGAAGGTATTCATCGTTTCCATCCTGGCCATCCAGACCCTGCTGTTCCTGGCGCTGGCGTTCTACACCGTCCACACCACCGGCAGCACCGACGGACTGGCCGACATCGCCAACTCCAAGCTGATGTGGATCAACGCTGCCGCACTGGCCGTCGCCGCCGGGCTGCGCCGCAAGTAGGACGGCGCTCATGTGCACACCGGCAGCCGGACCTCCGCGGGCTCCACCGCGCGCTCACCCTTGAACGAGGGATGCCGTAGCCAGCGACCCTCGACGTACTCGCGGTACGCCACCTCGACGACCAGACGCGGCTCCACCCACCGCACCCCCGGCACCTCGATCGGGTTGCTCACCGGTGAGGTGGCCCGCCGGGTCGGATGCAGCTGCGCGTAGAGGCGCCGCCGGGTCGAGTCGCTGAACCCGGTGCCGACCTGACCGCACGCCACCAGGTCCCCGGCCGCGTCGTGACCGGCGACCAGCAGCGAGCCCACGCAGCTGCGGCCACCGGGCCCGCTGGCGCACCAGTAGCCCGCTACGAGCAGCTCAGCGCTGGCCCGGTATGGGGTCTTGCGCCAATGGGGGCTGCGCTCCCCCGGTGTGTACGGGGAGTCGAGTCGTTTGGTGACGATGCCTTCCATGCCGTGCGCGGCGCAGGCCTGCAGCGCATCGGCGGGGGCGACGCCGAGCATCGCGCGGGGCACCGTCAGCACCGGTGACTTGTCCACCACCATCACGGTGTCGAGCAGCTCGCGGCGCTGCCCATACGGGGCGTTGGTGAGGTCGCGCCCGTCGAGCTGGATGATGTCGAAGGCCAGCATGCGGACGGGAACCTCACGCAGCAGCTGGGCGCTGGGCCGGCGCTGCTGCGGCCAGCGGCGCTGCAAGCGGGTGAACGATGGCCGACCGTGGGCGTCGACGGCGACGATTTCGCCGTCGAGCACCATCGGGCGATCACCGACGGCTGCGGCGACGCGGGACAGTTCCGGGAAGCAGCTCGACACGTCGAGGCCGTTGCGGGAGAACACGGTCACCCTGCCGTTGGCCAGCAGGAGGGTCGCGCGTTGGCCGTCGAATTTCACTTCGACAGCCTGGTCGTCACTGGCCGGGGGTGGGGTGCCCAGGGTGGCGAGCATCGGCGCGAACGCGGGATCGCGTACGGCGAGCTTGCGGCTGGTGGACACGTTTCGACGGTACGCGCGAGACCCGACGGTGCCGCTTCTGTGACCGGGCGGTGATGCAGCCTGCATCACCTGCGAATGTGATGCGCCCCGGCCGTCAGGGGGGAGGGACGGCCGGGGCGCGGACGCGCCCCAGGGGGGAGGGGGCGCTGAATTTCACGCTAACAGCGTTGATGGACACCGCGGCCCGGCGAAAACATGCGGAGAAACGCGAAAGCCGGGCGACCAGCAAAACGTGCTGGCTCCCGGCTCCACTTCCCCGGCTCTTCACCGAGACGCACTGATCTTAGCGCTTCGCTGTGGGCTCGTACCAGCTTCGCGGTGTCACCCAGGCTGTTGTTGCGTCGCGGGTGCGAACCGTCGAGCTGCCGCCGAAATGGCCGAGCGTGATGGGTGAAAACCGTTGAACGCAACGGAGGTCTGGTTGCCTTTTGTGACCAGCCAACCCGCGCCTGGTCGAGCAGCAGGAAGGTGTGCGGCCTCGACGGTGCCCAGCAGCCGGCGGGATTCGGCCTCGGTGGCGGTTCTGAGCACGATATGACAAGTCGTGTTGTCGAAAAGCGGTCGCGGTGAACTGATTCTGGACGTAGAGGCCAGCAGATGCACCCCGAGGGCGCGCCCCTTCCGGGTGAGTACGTCGAGGGCGTCGAGGAGCGTCGGGCGACTTCTGTGGAGGGTATAGACGTCGTCGACAACGACGATGAGGAAGGGCAGCGCGGGCAGGGTGGAGTTCGGTGCGGCGTGGGCCTGGTGGTAATCGCTGATGGTGTCGAACGGTGCGCCGTTGGGGCCGGCGTCGGCCAGGATGCGCGTGCGTTCGGCGAGGACGGATCGGATGGTGTCGACGAACTCGGTGGCCGAACGGTCAACACGTTCCAGGTCGGTGAAGCAAGCACGGACATGCGGGAAGTCGGCGAAGGTGTCGGCGATGCTGTGCTTGCGGGGATCTCCGAGGATCAGCTGCACCTCGTCGGGTGAGTGCCGGATACACAGCGCAAAGATCAGACTCATCAGCGCGGTCGATTTGCCGCTGCCTGTTGTGCCGGTGATGAGTCCGTGGGGTCCACTGCCGCCCTCGTGTTCGTCGCGCAGGTCCAGCCAGATGGGCGTGCCATCGGGTTGAAGGCCGGCCGGGATCTGGAGGGCGGGCGCTGAGGGGCCCAATGAGGTGGTTTCATCCAGCAGTTTCAGCAGTGTGGCCGTTGGGGTGGCGTCCGCCGTGTCCGCTCGCTGATCGTCTACCTGGCGGCGTGCTCGGGTGTAGGAGTCGCCAGTCGCTTGTTGGTGTTTTCGTGCCTTGCGCTTGAACGCGTTGTCGTCGGTCATCGCGAATTGTTCTCCCGTCCAAAGGTATCCGTTGCGGCGCAGCCCACATCTGCGGTGCAACGGTCTTCGGTTGGGTGTCGCGGAACCCCGTGGGTCTTGTCCCGTAGGTGGTGCGAACCGATGTGGGCGATTCGTTCCGATCGGGAGTCAGGCCGCCGCGGGCGGCACACCAAACAGTGTAGGGGGCGACTGGGACACCCGAGGGCACCTAACTGCCGGCAGCACCATCGGAGCCAATGAACTGAATTTCCGACATTGCTACGGAGGTGACGTCATCGGCTTTGGGCGCGGCGGTTTCGCTTGTGGGCGTGACAGGTTGTGGCGGGTCGGAGGTTTCAGCGACGCGGATGAGTAGTTTGCTGACGGTGGCTGGCGGGTTGAGTGCGACGAAGCGCCAGTCGCGGGCGCCGCCGGTGTCGATGGTGACGGGATCGCGGTGCAGCTCGCGCGGGAAGTAGATCTCGAGTTTGGTGACGATGCGGTGCTTGGACCACTGGTCGGTGCCGTCGGGGGCGGTGGCGTCGAAGCCGCCGATGATGCGGATTTGGGTCAGGGTTACCTGTCGGCCGAAGTCGACTTGCAGCTGCTGGCCGTCCTGATTCTTGGCGCGGGTGCACACCCAGGCGGTGTTGAAGTCGCCGTCGAAGGCGCGGTTGGCGTCGGAGTAGTTGGCGTCCTTGGGGCAGACGTCGGCGGCCTTGACGCCGTTGAGGATCTGATCACGGTTGAGCGGGGCCTGCGTGGGTGGAGGCGGGGGCGCGGCGACTGGGGTGGTCTGGGTCGGCTTGGGGCTGACGTCGGTGGTGACGAAGTTGACGAAGGCGAGCGCGATCAGCAGGACGACTACGGCGCCCACGGTGAGGATCGCTACGCGCAGTCGGTTTTCGCGCGGGACTCGGTTGTTGAATGCGCGGCCGCCGGCGGCTGCGGCCCGGCCGCCGGCGCGCACTCCGCGGCTGAGCAGTCCCGGCTTTTTGGGACTGGCGGTGGCGTCGCGGAGGTCGGTGTCGTCGACGTCGGGTGTGGTGCCGCGTCGGGCGGGCCGGGTGGTCGTGCGCGGGGCCAGGGAGGCGAGGATTAGGCGCCTGTTTTCCCATCCGAGGTCGGGCTGCAGGTCGTCGTCGGGCATGGTCACCGCGTCTCGTCGTTCAGGTCGATGATGTGCAGAATTTCGTCGGAGGCCTGCTGGCCCATCGTGCGGCGGGGCAGCGCCGGGCGACTGTAGTCGGGGCGCGGCATCACGTTCGGCACGAGCGGGGTTTGGCCGTAGAAGTGGTAGTGGTTCACCTGCGTCAGGGCAGGCGTTGCGGTGGTGGTCTTTGGTGTGCGGGTGGGCTGGTGGCGTCGGCGGCCGCGGCGGTGGGCGGCGAGGCGCATGATTCGGCGCAGCAGCGGCCAGAAGAACCACAGCCCGAGGCTGAGCACCACGCTGTAGAGGCCGGCGTTGTACGGGTCGGCGTGGAGGAGTTGAACCGCGGCACCGGTCATCAGTGCCGCGGCGATGAGGGCGCGGATCACGGTGACTCCCTTCCTGGGCTGACGGTGGTGATGTGGTGGCCGGCGGCGGCGCTGGCCAGCTCTGGGTCGTAGGTGACGAGGGTGCGCAGGCGCGGCCCGGCGCTCAGCGCGGCGGCGATGTGCAGGGCGTCGACAGTGCGTGCCGGCGCGGGGCGCAGGGCGATGGCGGCGTCGAGGAGACGATCGGTGACTCCCACCGCGTCGATGCCGGCCAGGACGTGGTGGGCGTGCTCGGTGGCCTCGGTGGGGAGGCCGGCTGTCATTCGCAGCAGGTCGGCGCGGGTCAGTGCGCAGCTGATCCACCGGGTGTCGGTGTGCGCGCTGAGGTAGGCGGTCAGCGCCGGGGTTTCTGGTGTCTGGGCGATGAGTCTGATCATGGCGGTGGCGTCGAGGTAGATCACCGGTCGCCCTGCTGCTCGGTGGTGGATGCAGCGGGGAGCCGGTAGGGGCGGGCGGGACGGGCGAGGATGTCGGTGACGCTGGTGCGGGCGGGGGTGACTTCCTTGCTGGCGACCAGTGCTGCCCAGGAGTCGTAGACGGCGGGGATCAGCTGGGCGACGGGTTGGCCGTTGTTGGTGATTTCGATGGTCTCCCCGGCGGCGACCTGGCGCAGAAGCATGCTTGCATTCTGGCGCAGGTCGCGGACACCGTAACGTTTCATGTAGCACACTGTACCCCCGCTGTAGCACACGGTGTACACACCGAGGTGGCCCGGCTCCGGGATCGGCGTCACCAGTCGTTCCGGTGTGAGGGGCCACCGATGCTGCGCCGACAGGTGGAGCGGCGACGTACAGAGGGCCGGTGACGGGTCAATGAGCCAACACATGCGGAGCCCGTCGCGGTGGGCATCGGCGGAGCTGGCGCACCCGTGGCGCGCGCTGGCGAACCCTGGTACGACGATGTCGCGTTGTGGGCGGAGGGCGACGCTGCGGGGGTTGTGGCGATGAGCCGTGGGGTGTCTGGTGGTGGGGTCGCCATCGGCGGTGGAGCACGATGGTGCGGCTGTTGTCGCGCCCCGAATGTGAGGCCGCACTGGGAGCTTTCGACGGGCGATTCGGGCGCTGAGTTCGGCCCGTGCGGGGGCATGGCGCGCGAATGAATGCGGGCCTCCGGGGGCGTCGCGGTCGACCGGCAGACACTGTGCTCCGAGCCCCGCCAGCGTCGCACTCCGGAAGACTCACACGCCGCTCTGATCGTGACGCTGGAGCGTGCTGGCGCGGCGTGGAGCGCCGTTGCGGTGGGCGGTCCTACTGGCGTGTCCGTTGGCGGTCGAGGGCGCCCCGCAGGGTGGCGATGTCGGGGTGCTGAACGTAGACGTCCCATGCGCGATCGAGATCGTTGAGGTCGGCGCCAGGCGCAAGGTCGAGGCCGAGTTCGGTGAGTCGGCTGGGCAGCTCGTCGCGGCTGTCACAGAGGGTGTAGATGGGCCAGTGATCGGTCTTCGGCGCAGCGCCGGGATCGGCGCTGTCGGCTTCCGACCAGCCGGTGAGAGTGATGCGTCCGGTCTCGTCGGCCAGCAGCCACAGCCCGTAGTCCATGTAGAGCGTCCCCTTCTGCATCAGCGGTGCTCGATCGTGTCGTCGTGGTGAATGGGCATGAGCTTCTTCCTGGTTAGACGAGCTTGTTGATTTGGTTGACCATGTACCGCTGGATGATCTGGGCGCCGGTGTGTCCGGCGGGGTCGAGACCGGTTGAGGTGTAGCTCTCGTGGAAGCCGCCTTTGATGAAGTCGGCGTAGTGCTTGATGGCTGAGGCGACGTTGGCTGCGGAGAACTGGGAGAAGGTCGGTCCGAACATCCCGGTGGATTGCGTTCCGACGCCTCCGGTCGCGACGCTGATCGCGTTGAGGACCGCGGTTACCAGGTCACCGAAGTCGTGGGGCTGGGCCAGGCCGGCGCCTACCGGTCCGAATCCGCTGACGTTGATGGTGGTGGCCCGATCCTTCATTTGCGACAGCGTGGCGGCCACGGCGGTCGCATTGCTCGCGATGCTCGCGATGGCAGCCGGGATGGCGGCCCAGGATCGCGAAGCGACCAGGTTGATGACGGTGTTGACGGCGTTGACCACGACCGACGCCGCGCCGGCGACCTGGGGGCCGGCCAGCCAGAACAACTGCTGGGCAAGAGCCTGGGCGAATGCGACGCCGCGCTGGACGAGGTGCGGGATCAGGTTGGGATCGTTGACCAGAGCGAGGATCTGGTTGATGGCAGCGACGGCGGGGGCGATGAGCCCACCCATGAAGATGGTGGCGAGCTTCTGTGCAGAGCCGGCAGGGTCGGACGCGTCGAGCTGGGAGCCCAGGTGGCCGATCATGCGCATGACCAGGTCGCCCTGGGGCAGATTGCAGTAGAAATCCTGGGGCGCACACACCGAGATCAGGCCGTTGCGCTGGGTGAGGGAGCCGAAGCCGCCGGAACGGACGCCGGCGAAGCCCATGCCGGGATCGCTGAGGCCGATGGTGGGCTGTCCGATGGGCGATTGGGAAGGGTCGGCGACCAGTCCGACGCCGAGGAGCTTGTTGGCGGGGATCACGCCGCGGTTGTGGCCGATCGCAGCGGCGACGTCTCCGGCTACGTCGGCGCCCTGGCTGTATCCGGTGAGCAGGAACACCGTCCGGGGGCAGGCCGCGGACACGCTCTTGAGGCGGGCGTTGGTGGCGTCGATCCCGGCGTCTTTGGAGGCCTTGTAGCCGCCACCTTCGGTGCCTCCGACGATGGTTGCCGGGTAGGGCGTGTAGTAGGTGGCCATCCGAACCGGCGCGTGTTCGCGCAGCGGTTCGAGGATGGTTCCGAGCACGCCGACTGGCTTGTTCGGATCGGCCTGGGTGCTGGTCTGGGTAGTGCCTGGGACGGCGATCGCTTCCACCGCCGGGCAGCTGGCCGCCAGGGCTGAGGGCGCGGAGTGCAGCAGCAGTGTGGCGCCGACGGACAGCACGGTGACCGTGGCGGCGATCCGGCGGCGCGGGGTCATGCGGCGACGGCCTCGTCGACGTAGGCGCACAGCTTGCGGATGGCGCGCTGGGCGCGGCGCTCGACAGCGCTCACGTTGGCGCCCAGGGCGCGGGCCGCGGCGGCGGGGCTGAACACATCGGAGTTGAGGTACAGCGCGCGCAGGGTGTCGTGTTCGAGGGCGGTGATGATGCGGCGGTCACGGGCTTGCTCAAGCAGCGTGGCGGTGTGGTCGCGGTCGGCGCCGAGATCAGGCCGGTCCAGGACGGCTGCGTGGGGGTCGACGCGGTAAGCGGCGGCGGGTGAGGTCGCTTCGGGCCGGGCCTTGAGGACGCGCTTGAGGGTTTGTCCGTAGAGGTAGCGGGCGGTGAGGATCTGGGGTTCGGCGGCGGTGCGGATGATCTCGAAGAAGATGCGCAGAGTGTCGTTGTCGCGGGCGTCGGGATCGCTGGAGCGGTAGCCGTCGGGATCGGCCATGGCGGCGATGCGGCGCAGAGGGTGGCGCATGAGGACGGCGGCCATCAGCAGGGCGTGCTGATCACCGCTGCGCGCATAGCGGGCGAGCTGTGGGAGCGCGGTGGAGACGGTTTCCATGTGGGCGCAGATGGCCGCCGGCGAGGGCGGGGGCTGCTTGTGCAGCATCTGCACGAGGGTCACGGCGGGGGTGAGGTCGCCGCGCCGGGGCTGGGTGAGAAGACGGTGGGCGTTCTCGGCGAGGTGGTCCCAGGTGTTCATCGGAGTCCTTGGCGTCGCGGGGTGGTGACGCGCTTATGGAATCCGTCTGGGTTGTTGCAGCGGTTTGCAGTGGAGTTGCCTAGGGGCTTGTCAGAGCACCTGAAAACATGTGACCTGGCTCACTATTGCTGTGTTCGACGTGGCGGTTTGGTGTTGACAATGCGGTTGTCAGGCAATGGGTGTGCGGTGTAGCCGCGACGTTGCTGTGCATTGCTGGCGATGCGCGTGATGTGGCGCGCGGAAGCGGGTGTGGTGCGCATGCGGTGCGTGCGGAGACGCGGTGGTGACGTCGCGCTGCGATACGTGGGGGTTCTGGGCGTATTCGCCCTGGTCGCCGCGAAGCGCATACCTGGTGATGCGGTCGGCGAATAGTTGTCGAGCTAATTGATATGAGGGGGGGCGCTCGGCTTTCCTCCCTCGTTCCTCAGTCGAAGCCGAGCGTACTCCCCTTGTCAAGCGTAGTAGCGAACATATGCGGCGCATATGCGCGTATGCGTTATCAATTCGTTACCTATGCGGTTGTCGGGTTTCGGGGTGTTTAGGGGTCATAAGAGGCCGCTCCAATGTCCACCGATCCCGAGAGGCCCGCTCATGGCCCAGCCGATCCGCCGCAACGCCAGCGCGGTACGCGCTTACTCCGACCAGCTGCGCGTCCTGATGAGCCACCTGGCGGCCGACCCCCTCAACGAGGACCTGTCGGATGCTCTGGTCACCCACATCGTCGAGCGCCGGCAGGCCGCCGCTGCACTGCTTGACGACCTCCAGGACCGCGCGCTGGGGGTGTCATGCTGACCCACCCGCTGCACCGGATGCTCGATGGAATCTTCCTGCGGGTCAGTGGCGGCGACACCATCCGAGCGGATGAGCTTCGGATGCGTGTCACCGGTTCGCTCATGGCGTTCGTCTTGGTCAGCTATATCCCGCTGATCGCGGTCGTCATCGTGCTGGCATTGAACCGTCCAGCGGCGGTGAACGAAGCCATCGAACGTGACCAGCTTTCGGCCGTCGAGGCGTACGCCATCCACTACGTGGATGTGTACCTCAAAGACCCGTCGAACAGTGCGGCTATCAAGCAGTTCTATGACGGGGAAGTGCCCGCTTCGGCGTTGCCCGCCGGCGGGCGTGCACTACGCGCTTCATCGGCTCTACCCGGCGTCGTTGTCGACGGCTTTCAGACGTACTCGGTGGTTGTCGACGCTGAGATTCCCAAGGCTGCCAACTCGTCGTCCATGGTGTTCATGCGCCTGCAGGTCGACGTGTCAGCTGACCGCAAGAACTTGTTCAAAGCGTTCACCCTTCCGCACGCTCGACCCGACCGACCGTCGGGCGCTCCGGTAGAACTCGCAACGCAAACCTCAGTATCCGAGGATCGTCCGGTTTACAAGACGGTTGACGGGTTCCTGGCCGCCATGTTGACGGGCCAGGGAGACATCACCCCGTACGTGTCGGCCGGGTCCGGTTTGACGGCGGCGAATCCACCGCGATTCACCACCATGGCGATCGAGCGAGTGCAAACAAACTCAGACCTCGCTACCGCCCAGGACGTCCCCGCGAAAGCCGATCACGTCGAAGTGACCGTGCGCGCCACCATGCAAACCGCCAGCGGGGTGCTGATGCCGATGGACTTCCCCCTGGTGATGTCGGTCGCCGGGGGCCATTGGCAAGTCGACCGCATCAACGACGCGCCGAGCATCGTCGCGCCCTCTGACTCGGGATCGACGTCGACCCCAACCACCACCACATCCACCCCGACAACAACCCCGCAGAAGTACATCAACAGCACTCCGGAAGGGAGCTAACAAATGATCAACCATCTCGCCCCCATGGTCCTCGACGGCACCGCCGCAACGGCCGCCCAGCACGTCTCCTACGTGGCCGCACCGATCTGGGATATCGGCGCCAACATCAAGAACCAGGGCATCACCTTCGCGGTCTACATCCTGATGGGTGGCACCGCACTCGTAGCGGCATTCATGTACTTCGTCGGACGCAACAAGACCGGCGCACTAAAAGCCGTCGCTATCGGTGTCGTGCTGATCGGCATCGTCGGCGCATTGCCATCTCTCGGTGTGATCTCCAAAGACACCATCACCGGTCTGACAAACAGCGGAACGCGATAGCCACCGATGCCCGCCGACCGCCACACCAACCGGTAAGGACCGACCGCAATGTTCGTCGCCAAGTGGTACACCCGCGCCAGCCGAGTGCGCATCGTCATCGCCAAGTTCGATGGGCGATGGAAGCTGCCCGGCGGGCCGTACCCCATCCCCGAACTGGTCGCGCTCGTCGGCGGCATCTTGGTCACCCTGTTCCTGCTCCCCCGACTCGGTCAGCCGCTGATGACCGCTGTGGTCGGCCTGGCGGCCACAGCGATAGCGGTGGGCGTGATGCGCAAGATGCCCTACTCCCCCGTCAAGTTCGGCACACGCATTCACCGGATCTACCGGCTCTACACCAGCCCGGTCAGCATCAGCGGGGGTGACGACACACACGCGCTCAACACGGTGAGCACCGTGCGGCCACAGATCGAGATTCTCGACTGGACCGAGCCCGCCAGTCCCTACGCCCGACAGCCGCGCCACCAGCGCACGCCCAGCGAGCCAGACCTGTTCGCCGCGACGCCGGATACCGATCCCTGGACCGATGCTTTCGCGCCGCAGCGCAGCTCCGCATCCGATCTGTTCGCCAGCTGATCTCAGAACCCGACCCAAGGACGCTCACTCCGATGGCCAATCCACTCGATCAAAGCCTGCAACCCACCGTCTCGGTGTTCGGCAACTTGCGCCGCATGCGCGACGGGTCCATTTGGGCCGACTACCGCATCACCGGCCTGCCGTACGGATACACCTCTGACGAACGCAAGTACGACACCCTCGTACACCACAAGAACCTGTTCCGTGCGCTGCCCAACAACGCCGTCATCGCCGGTCGTATCGCCGCGATGAACCCAGACGAGATCGTGGCCCGCGCCATGGCCGGAACCGACGTCAACTCCCGGCCCATGTGGCGAGAGGAGTGCGAAGGCAAGCACGACTTCTTCTCCACCACCGTGCGCGCGACTGAACGCATCTTCACCGTGTCGTTTCCGGTGGTCGATTCCGACGTCGTCACCGACCTCACCGGATGGGGATCAGCGAGCCGCCGCTCCAAGGAACGCGACCGCACCGAGATGGCTAAGGCCGCCGATCTCGCCTCCGCCATCGTCACTCGGCTGCCTTCGGTGTTCGGCTTCGAGCCGTTGACCACCGCCCAGATGGTGTGGCTGTGGAACCGGGCACTGTCGCGGGGCTCGGCACCGGAGGTGTTCCCCACAGCGGTCGCCTCCAACGTGTCCTCGCCAGCGGGGGCCTTCGCGATGGCCGAGTTCGACGAAGGTGAACGGCGCCGGGAGGGCAAGCGGTGGAGTCCCAGCAGCTTCGCACCGCTGGTGAAGATCACCCAGCCCGGCCGCATCGGAACCACCGAGTCATGGCAGACACTGCTGGCGATCGAAGCGCTGCCCCTGGAGGGGCTGCAATTCCCCGGCTCGGAGTTCTTCACCATCGCCGATCGCGTCGCCGGATTCGACGTCGACTGGGCTGTGCGCATCAGCAAGACCAGCCGCGAGCAAGCCATCGCCCGCAACACCAAGAACCTGCGGCGGCTCAACGAGCAGGTCGGTGAACGCGACACCGAGATTTCCTTCGCTCACGACACGCTCTCCGAACAGGTGATGCTGCTCGGTGAATACAACGGGCACCTCGAAGGCAACGACGACGAGATCGAAGTGTCGCTGTGCCCGATCTTCGCCGTCGCCGGCACGACACGCGCGCAGTGCGAAGACGGTGCTCTGAAACTGGTGCAGGCCTTCGAGCGCAACCGCATCAAGGTGGTTGCCCCGCTCGGCGGGCAGCGCGAACTGTGGGCCGCGATGAACCCCGGCGGAGTCAACTTGCGTGCCGTCGACGACTTCTCTCACGTCACCATCAGTGAGTACGCCGCGGCCAGCGTGCCATGCGCCACCAACGACGTCGGCGACGTCAGCGGACCGATCTTCGCGCTGAACCTGTCGGGTCGACGCAACCAACCCGTGCACCTGGAGTGGTTCCGGGAGGCCTCACGCGGGGCATCGCCCTCGGTGGCGTTCGCGGGGGAACTGGGTGCCGGCAAGACCTGGGCGATCTTGACGATGATGTTCCAGCTCGTCGACGTCGGGGGCCAATTTCTGGCCATCGACCGCACCGACCAAGGCGAGTACGCCGCCCCGGTGTCGACGCTGCGCAGCTCGGTGGTCGTCGACATGCTGCGGCCGCGGTGGTCGATGGATCCGCTGCGCATCTTCCCTGCCGACATCAGCGTCGACAAAGCCGTCGATCTGCTCACCCCGCTGTTTGGCTGCACCCCGGACTCCCCGCAAGGTCTGACCCTGGGTGAGCTGCTGCACCCCGAGCGCGGTGTGCGCTCAATCCCCGACATGCTGCACGTGCTGCAACGCGGCATGGACGACGGCGGCATCGACGGCGGCGCCAAACCGCTGCCCGCCGGCTGGGCCGAGCTGCACCGCCTGCTCGGGTACTGGGCGACCAAGCGGTACGCCGCGGCCCTGATGGACCCCAACCTGCCGCCGCTGAACCTTGACGCCGAGGGCATCGTCATCCGCACCAACCGCGTCGAGGTCCCGACTGCCGAGGAAGTTGCCTCCGGCGATCCGATCGACCCCAGCAAGATCTTCGGCCGCGCCATGTACGGGCTGTCGACCGAGATCGGCCGCCAGGCGTTCGGCTCCAACAAGCGCCGCATGGGTGCGGTCGTGATGGACGAGGCGTACCACGTCACCTCGACGCCGCGAGGGCTTGCCAGCGTCACCCGCATCGTCCGCGACGGCCG
Organism: Mycobacterium sp. JS623; assembly: GCF_000328565.1. NCBI lineage: Bacteria > Bacillati > Actinomycetota > Actinomycetes > Mycobacteriales > Mycobacteriaceae > Mycobacterium > Mycobacterium sp. JS623. Next base: position 62,165 of record NC_019959.1, read on the forward strand.
CAAGGACAACACCGCGCTGATCCTCGGCAGCCACGACCCGGTGAGCGATTACCCCGCCGGCACGGCCCTGGACCTGATCCCGATCCGCATCGTCATGCGACACCGAGACGAATCACTGGCCCGGCGCTCGCTGAAGTGGCTGGGCATCGACCCGGACAAGAACCCGCACATCGTCACCGACCTGACCCGCAACACCAGCCCGAAAGGCAGCAACAACAAAGTCATTCCGGGCCGCGAAGGCGAGGGCTATCTGCGCGACGCCCGCGGCGCCATCGGCCGGATCAAGGTGCTGGGCCCCTCGTCTCCGATGCGACGCGAAGCGATGAACACCACTCCCCCCGAACAGGCCGACGTCGCATGACCAGAAACGGAGACCTCCCCGTGAACGAACGCACCGACGCCGGCGAGGTCGTCGAAGCTGAGCGTCACCGCCTGCGTCTGTGGCTGATCGGCGCGCTCACCGCGCTCGCGATCGCCGCCGTCACGCTGATCGTGATCTGGCCGACCCCGCAGGCCACCGGCCGCCCCGCGCCGTGCCTGATGTTCGGCGCTGGCCCGGTCAACAACGGCAAGGCCGTCATCGCCGCCGGCGTCGCCACCGGCGTCCCCGAGTCCGGCATCCTGGCCGGCCTGACCGCAGCCATGCAGGACACCGAGCTGCGCAACCTCGCCAACCCGAACGTCCCCGACTCCCTGACCACCGCCCACGACGGGCTCGCCGCCGACTACGACGCCCTCGGGATTCTGCAGCAGCGAGCTGCCTGGGGCACCACCACAGCGCGGATGACGCCCGCGGCCGCCGCCCAGCACTTCTACGCGGTCATGCGCACCATCGACGGCTGGCAGAACATGGAACCGCAGTTCCTGGCCAGCCTGGTGCAACGCTCAGCATGGCCGGAGGTCTACGCCACCCGCGTGCCGTCCGCCCGCGTGTTCTACCGCGAACACCTCGACGAAGTGCTCGCCACGCACTGCGACGGGACCGCGATCACGGCGGGAGCACCCTCGTGATCCCCACCGCGACAACGAAATCAGCGCACGAACGGCTTCAGCGGTGCGGCGCGTGGATCGGTGCGTGGAGCCCAGCGGTGCCGCTGCGGTGGTGTGGCCGGCACCGCGTGCTGACCGCGGTGATCGGTGCGGGCCTGGTGCTGCTGCTCATCTGCGCGGCCCGAGCCGGCGCGGACCCAGGAACCAACGGATCGAGCTCCGACGGCGGCAACGTGCTCATCTCCTGGATGGGCATCAAGGACTCCGACAACGTGCCGGTCGCCAAATACACGCTGACGATGAACCAGGGCGGATGGGATGACCCCGCCTCGACGATGTTCGCCAAGGTCGCCTCCATCTGCTACGAGATCTACCTCTGCATCACCGCGACCGCGCTGTGGCTGATCAAGTTCGTTCTCGAGTTCAAGTGGATGGCGCTGTTCACCGTGCCTTTCCAGACCATCGGGCGCGGCGTCGACTCGGCAATGGACCGCTTCGGGCTCGCCGCCACCGCACTGGCCGTGCTGGCGATCATCGTGGTGTGCACCGCATTGGCTGGTCGCACCGCTAAGGCGTTCTCCAACATCGCCATGGGCATGCTCATGATCGGCATCGCCGCCACGATCTTCGCCAACCCGCTGGGTGAACTGGTGGGCCCGGATGGGCTGCTGGCCAAGGGGCGTGACACCGGACTGGAGATCGCCACCTCGGTCTCAGACGGCGCGGTGAGCAAGCAGGGCGACGGCGCGAACGTCGACGCGATGGTGTCGCGGCTCGCTGACCGGTTCCTGCGCTCCCCCACCCAGATGATCAATTTCGGCATGGTCAGCGACTCGGTGTCGCGCAAATGCCGGGAGGCGTGGTCCAAGGGGATCAACGACGAACGCGGAGACAAGCTCAAAGACGACATCAAGGGCTGCGATTCGCAAAAAGGCGAAACGATGCACCAGAAGTCGATGGGCAATCCGGCGGCAATCCTCGTGCCGCTCAACATCTGTGGGCTGCTCGCGATGTTCCTCGTCGCGTTCGCCTGCTACTTCGTGTGGCACGTGGTGAAGGCCGCCGTGCAAGCCATGCTCTACGCGGCGTTGGCCCCGCCGGCGTTCGCCATCGGCGTCATCCCCGGCGGACCGCAGACCTTCGCCTGGAAAACCGTCCTGGATTGCGCGATGGCTTACGCGGCGATGGTCATCTACACCGCTGCGTTCGGGGCCTACAACGTCATCCTCGACCAGGTCTTCAAGGACTCAACGAACGCCATCCAGTCGATTTTCATGACCGCGCTGGTGTTGGCCTTCGGGTTCGCGGTGTTCGGGCCGCTGCGCCGCATGTTCGACCGTCAACGCGACACCATGGCCGCCAAACTCGGCGGCGGTGCGGTCGGCGGGCGCCGCAGCGGCCGCGGTCTGCTCGGCAAGGCCGCCGACCTGACGTCCATCCGCCAAGGCTTGGGATCAGGCAAGAGCGGCTCTCCTGCCGAACGGACTCCCGGACGCATCGAGCCTGAAGCCGATTCGTCGAGCAGCACCGGCGGGGGGACCGACGGCGGGGGTGGCACCGACGGCGGCGGCGACGGGGGCGGCGGACCGCAAGGCCCGGTCGCGGTGGGTGACCCTGCCGGCGGACCCTCCGGTGGCGGCAGTGCGGCCGGATCCGAGGGCGCCGACGCCGGCGCTCCCGAACGCACCGGGCGCCCGGTACCCGAACCGGAGCCCGCGGCAGCCCACAGCGACGCCAACCGGGTCAGCGACAAGCTCGAAACCGCCATCCGGCTCTATCGCGCCACCCGTGGCGACGTCGGCGGGGCAACCGGCGGCAGCGCCGCCTCCAGCAGACACGCGCTGTCAGAGGCTGCGTGAGGACACCAAAAGCCATGCCGCCCAGCACCTTCCGTCGCAATCATCGTCGACCCGTGCATCGGAGCTGACCCATGAGGCAACGAATCGCCTACCTGCGCCGCCAGTGGCGGCGCATTCCCGCCCGCACCCGCATGGGCGTCGCCATTGCGGTGATGGCCGTCGCTGGACTGGCCTGGCAGCACCACACCAACGTCACCGACACCACCACCGCGCCTGCGGTTCAACAGCACGCGGCACCCACCGGGCCGGCGCTCACCGAGCCACCCACGCTGAGCGTCACGCCCAGCCCGAGCGAGTCGTCCGCGCCGGTCGACGTATCCAGCGCCGGCGCCCGCAGCGCTGCTGAGCGTTTCGCCACCAACTTCGCGACCCCCAACGGCGACCGCGACGGCTGGCTGGCCCGCCTGTCCACCGACGTCTCCCCCGAGCTGCTCGGCCAATACCAGAGCACCGACATCGCCACCGTGCCGCAGACGGCCGTGTCGCAGGTCACCGGCCCGATGGGTGCCGATCCTGGTGTTGCGACCTTCCAGATCGACTACGCCGACGGGTCACGACTGGAGGCGACTCTCGAACTCGGCGAGGCCGGCTGGAAAGTCAGCAGCGTCATCCCCGTGGAGCACTCCGCGCCGCCGGCCCCCGCCCCGGCACCCGACAACCCGCCCAGCGGCGTCATCCCCCTGGTCGCGAGCACGCCGTGACCACGCATCCGGTGATCACCAGCCTCGCGGGCCGCCTGGGGGGCTGATCAGTGGAACCCATGGAATGGGCGGTGATCGCCCGCACCGTGTGGGCGCACCGCCGCAAGGTCTACGCCGCCCTCGCGGTGATGGCCCCGTTCTTCCTGACCATGCTCATGGTCGTCTTCGTGCTGTTCGCCGCCGGCGGCGGAGGTACGGGACCGGCCAGGGCCGTGATGACCCCGCAGTGCCAGCAGCAGCTGCAGTCCCAGGGCATCAGCGCCGACACCGGGGCGTCGTTCGGTCCGGGACCGGTCAACAACGGCAAGGCCGTCATCGCCGCCGGCATCCGGATGAACATCCCCGAAAAGGGAATCATCGTCGCGCTGGCCACGGCGCTGCAGGAATCCGGGCTCCGCAACCTGGCGAATCCGAATGTGCCTGCCTCGATGGCGATTCCGCACGAAGGGGTCGGGCACGACCACCTGTCGGTGGGCATCATGCAACAGCAGCCGTGGTGGGGGAACCTGCGCGACCTGATGACCCCGGCGGTGGCCGCTCAAAAGTTCTTCAGCGCACTGCTGAAGGTGGGCGGCTGGCAGAACATGGCGCCCACGGTGGCCGCCCAAGCGGTACAACGCTCGGCATTTCCCGACGCCTACGCCGACGACGTCGCCGCCGCGACGGTGTTCTACCGCCAGCACCTCCGCGAAGTGATGGCAACCTCCGGCGGTTCGGCGCCACCCGACCCGTCGGGATCGCCGCCGGCCTCCGATGATGCCGCCGGCGGCGGCCGCGACGTCTGCGGCGTCGTCGTCGACCCCAAGGCCACCACCCTGGCCCCCGGCACTCCAGCCGGCACCGCCGCAGCGAAGTTCGCCCAGGCCCAGATCGGGCTGCCCTACATCTGGGGCGGCGGCTCCCTCGAAGGCCCCACCGGCGGCGGGTTCGACTGCTCGGGCCTGGTGCGCTACGCCATATTCCAGGCCTCGGGGCATCGCATCGTGCTACCACGACGCACCTACGAGATGGTCCACGTCGGCCAGATCGTGCCCCGAAACGCCGTGCAACCCGGCGACCTGGTGTTCCTCAACCCCGACTCCGAAGGCCCCGGCCACGTCGCGATGGTCGTCAACCCGACCACGATCGTGGAGGCGCAAACGTTCGGCGTCCCGGTAAAACTCTCACCGTTCCCCAACCGCTTCGTCGTCATCAAACGCGTTCTCTGACAAAGGAACTCAAACCATGCAGCCCTACAGCTCCACTCAGACCTCGCACCAGCCGCGCCGCTGGTGGCAGCGGATTCCCCGCAGGGTCCTGCTGGGCCTGGTCGTCGCGGTCCTGGCCATCGGAGCCCTGGTCTGGCAGCACTACAACAGCCCCACCGCCCAGCAGCCAGCGACACCCCCACCGACGACCAGCACCACCGCCGGCCCACCGCCGCCATCATCGGTCAGTCCCAACCTCGGCGACGACCCCAACGTCGAGCAGTTACCACCGGCCACCCTCAGCGCTACCGATCCCGCCGCCGAGGACGCGGCCCGCGCCACCGCACAACGCTTCGCCACCAACTTCGCGACCCCCAACGGCAACCGGGAGGACTGGCTGGCCCGAATCACCCCCGACGTCTCGCTGCAGCTGGCGCGGCAGTACCGGCTCACCGACATCCGCAACGTCACCCAAGCCACGGTCACCGACGTCACCGGCCCGGTCCGCCAGGCCCCCGGAACGGCCACCTTCGACGTCGGATACGACGACGGATCGCGCATCGAGATCCAACTCGAAACGGGCACCGAAGGGTGGAAGGTCATCGACGTCCGCCCCCTGAGCACCGAAGGCGGCGCCGCTACCGCCGATGCACCCGAGGAACCGGCGCCGGCCGCGCCCCCGACCGGAGAGGACCACCCCTGATGGCCACCAGCAAGACCGTCCCCGGCAAGGCCGCAGCAGCCCCCGCCGGCGCCGCCTCGACCGGGCGTCCCTACGCCACCAGCAGCGCCGAACTCAACCGGCCCTACGTCCCCGGTGAAAGCGCCGCCGAGCAGAAGCAAGCCGCCGAAGGATGGCGCTACATCCTGCTCGCCGCGCTCGCCGTGGCCGCCATCTTCGGCTACACCAAAGGATGGCCGGCCGCCCAGCACTTCCTGTACACACCGTCCCCGGCACGCGACTACCTTCTGCCACCATCACCGGACCCGGTGTACGTGATCGTCGGCGTCGGAGTCGGGTGGTTCTGGGTCCTGTTCATCGCCGCCCCGGCCGCAGCCGCAGTGCTCGCGCTGCTGTGGTGGGCGATGCTGGCGGTGAACAACCGCCGGGCACGCACCGGGCACCTCGGGCACGTGCGCCCAGGTCAACCCTGGCCCGGAGAGCAGTACCCGACGGTGCCGCTGATCCTGGCCGGCGGCGCGCTCCTCTTGGCCATCACCGGCGTGCTGTTGCGGTGGGCATCCCCGTCCGCCGCGCATCTACCCGGCCGGCTGCTCGTCGTCGCGATCATGGCGGTCCTGCTGTTCGGCTTCTGGCAGTTCGCCCGCTGGGCCTACGCCCGCGGCACCATCACCCGCCAACTCAACCAGGTGACATTCCTGGCCTCCCCTGCGCTGGGATGGCCGGACCCGCGCGCGGGGCGCGTCCGCGCCGTGCGGTGTGCCTATCCGCACGGCGCACCAGCGTTCCCCAAGGTCATCAAACTGCTCTACGGCCAGCACCCCCGCTCGGTTGGAGAAGACCTCACCGCTGAGATCGCCGCAGTGCTGCACGAGGTCACCGGGCATACCTACGTCTTCGAGCACGACCCCCTGGCGCGGGCGCTACTAGCGACCGAGACCGTGGTCATCGAGGAAGACGTCGTCGTCGACGCCGAATCCGTCCTCACCCCGCTGGTCCTGTCGTGGTTCGACGCCGCCGCGCACATCGCTTCAGTCACCGTCGACAAAGCGCCGGCCGTCATCGAAGACCCCGACACTGACATCGAGGGGACAAGGAATTCCCAGGTAGACATGGACGAGGAGCTGGCGGCGCGGTCAGCGTCCACCGCCAACGACGCCATCGCCGCGCGCATCCGGGAGTTCACCGTGGGCTTCGCCTACAACCTCAAGGTCAGCTCCGCCTACCGGCGCGGCGTCATCGAAGGCATGGTCTCCGACGCGCTGGGCGGATCGTGGGAAGCCGAGTGGAGCATGGCCTCCAAGCGTGTGCGCTTCGTGCGTAGCCCCGGCCTGCCCACGATGGTCGATCCGCCGCTGGACTTCCCCGAGGTCACGCGCGCCAAGGTTCGGGCGCTCTACAAAGACACCGTCATCCCCTTCGGCGTCGATGCCTACGGCAACGTCATCGGCTGGGACTTCAAGCAGTCCCCGCACTTCCTGATTGCCGGAGCGACCTCCACGGGTAAGACCTCGCTGCTGATGACCGTGGCCACCCAGTGCGCGCGTCGCGGATTCAACGTGGTGTGGGTCGACCCCAAGGGCTTCGACTCCCCCGGTATGCGCAACTGGCCCAACGTGTCGTTGGTGACCGCCGGTACCGACGAGGACGGCCTGGTCGGTCACACAGCCGCGCTACGGCTGATCGCCGACACCATGACCGACCGTCTGTCACAGGTGAAGATCAACCCCAACCGCGCCGACGACTTCGACCCGATCATCGTGATCACCGACGAGTTCTCCAACCTGGCCGTCGCACTGGGCCAGTTCTACAAGACGTACAAGACGTCCAAGGAACGTGGGGAACCGCCCACGGCGACCGACATCGGCATCTTGCTGCGCACCGCGCGCGCGGTCGGCATCCACATGGCCCTGGGCATCCAGCGTCCCGACACCATGTTCATCGCCGGTGAGGCTCGCGACAACACCGCGCTGCGCGTGGCAATGGGTCGGCTGCGGTCCAAGGATGCGGCCATCATGATGTTCAACGACGCCGTGGCCGGTACCCGCCTGCAGCCCGGTATCAAGGGCCGCGGCACTGTCCAGCTGCCCGACGGGACGTTCCGCGAGATGCAGGCCTTCTACACCCCGCGAGTGCCCGCCACCGCCGAACAAGACGCCGCCCTCAGCGACCACGAGCGCGCCATCCTGACCGAGCTGTGCAACGTGGACAGCTTCTGGCCTCGACGCGTTGTGGACAGTGCTCTGCGCGGATATGACCCCGAAGACGACGAGCAGGAGATGTCGTTCAAGATGATCCGCGAGTCCCCGGTTGTCCTGGCCTCGGAACGACCCGATCTGGACCCCCTCAGCGACCAGTACGTGCGGCCAATGATGGCGCTTCGCCGCCCCACGATGGACGACGATCACGCCGACTACGACGACACGGATGCCGTGCCTGCTACCGGGTCTACCGGGTCGTCAAACAACGCCGTTCCGATCCCGAAATTCGGTGCCGCGGTCGACGGCTTCGACGATGACTATCTGCCCTCGATCGACGACGAATACGGGCCCGCATTTCCGGTCGCGGCAAACGAGCTTGCCCACGGTGATCTGGTCGATGTCTCCGACGTTGACGGTGTCTGTCGGTGGAAGTACGTTCACGCTGAGCCCTACCTCACCGAGGACGTCGAAGGTGGTGACCGGCTGGTGATCCCCTACCGAGACCTCGACGACAGTCGGGACGCGGGCGACATCGACGTCGATCCCTACGAAGTGATGCAGGCTCGGCGACTGCACATGAGCTAGCGAAGGAGAGCCGCAATGCCCCCGAGGAGAAAGACCGGCCGGGCCGCCGCAGAGGCGGCCTACGCCAACCTGCTGAAGGAGAACACGGCATTGGTCGGTGACGTTGGAGAAGCCTTCGACGCCTTCGTTGCGTCACTGGAGCAAGCCGCCGCCGCGCGTGAGCGTTACGAGGAAGCTCGCGCGGCCGCGGTCAAAGGTGGCGCGGTGACCAACGACCAGCTCGACCAGATGGGTTACAAGAGAACCTCGAAACTGCCGGCGCCGCCGGTCAAGCCGGCCGACAAGAACGCCGACACCTCCGGGGCCGACAACGGCAGTGCAGCCGCGCCAGCCCCCGACTCAACGACCAATGGTGCCGCGGCGGCACCGCAACTGGCGTCCACCGGCGCCCAAGGGGAGGGAAACTGACATGAGCAGCCCAATCGAACTGCTGGCCATGGAATCTCAGGAACAGCATCGCCGCTACCACGAACTGTTCGGGCTCAACCCCGTCGGCGGTGACGGCTTGCGCGACCTCGCCCGCTCCGCGCGGGAGCTGTCCCAGCGTGAGCGTGAAGTGCGCCAGGGCGTCATCAACCTCAACTTCTCCACGGCGGTGACCGGATGAGCGGGCCTTTCGCGCAGGCCACCGGCCTGGACAACCTTCCGCTGGATCAGTTCGGCGGCACCGCCGACGCCGGCGGTGCGGCCACCGACAACAGCGCCAACGTAAACGTCAACGGCGCCAACGACGTAGCGGCCAACGCCTCGGCGGAAGCCCAAGAGATCGCCGCCGTGCCCGACCCGCAGTCCCCCGCCGGTCAGGCAGCCATCCTGGCGATCATCGAGAAGTACCACGGCAAGAGCAGCGGCACCGTCCAGAGCGCTGCGGCCACCGAACAGGCCAACGGCTCCCAGGCCGCCGACGACGGGGACAGCGACAGCGACAAGCACCACCACAAAGATGACGAGGGCGACCTGGGTAGCGACGGCGGCAGCAGCGGCAGCCTCAAGGACATCCTGGGGCAGCTGCTCGGCTCCGGCGGTGGTCTGGGTGGCATGGGCGGTGGCAGCCCGTTCGGCCAGGGCATGGGTGGAATGCCGTTCGGCCAGGGCATGGGCGGCGGGATGAACCCGTTCGGCGACGCCTTCGGTCAGCAGGGCGCCGGCGGCGCCGGCGCGGCGGCCAACCCGTTCTCCGACCCGCTGGCCTCGCCAGGCGGGGCCGCGCCGGCGACCGCGGCCTCCTACAACCCGTCGGCGGACCCGTTCGCCACCACGCCGTCGAGCGGCACCGGCGCCACCGGCACGACCACCACGGCGTCGAACACCACCACAACCGGCGGCGGCGACGCAGCCAACCCGTTCTCCACGGCCGACAACAAGAACAACAACGGCTCCGACAAGCACGCCGACGCCAAGGGCGACGGCGAGCAGGAGGAGAACGGCGCCGGCGAGTCGTCGACCTCGGGTGTGGACGCCGGGGCGTTCTCCAGCGCCGACGGCGCTGCCGTGCCGGCCGACCCGGCAGCGGCATCGACCAGCAGCAGCGGCTCCAACTAGGAAGCGAGGCTAGAACCCCGTCATGACGTCGAGCACCGCGGTCAGCAGCGCACCGGTCACCTCCTGGTGGTACGGGCAAGGACGCGCGGTCGACGTCGTGCGGCGCTTGGAGTCGCTGTACACCCTCAACCCGGCCCCGGCCGGGCCCGCCGGGTTGGTGACCGTACGGCGCGACGAGCTGACGGTCACTTTCGTTACCGGGCTCAAGTCGCCGCTGCCGCATCCGTGGCGGGCCGCGGACTCCACAGCCAACGAAGTCCGCATCCCCTGGGACGTGGTGGACCCCGGCCTCGAGCCCGACCCGGAGCGTCCGGTCTACCTCGTCGCGTTCGGCACCACCGACGAGGGTGCGCTCGTCGCGCTCAATCTGGCTGCCTTTCAACGCATCCGGGTTGACGGCGACCCGACCGTCACCACCGCGCTGATCAGTCGGTGGGTGCTCGAACTGTTGGCGACCCACCCCGACATCACGATCGGCGTGACACCGGATGTGTGGCGCGGGCCGGTGACCACCCGCGTGCAGGCCGTCACGGTGGGACATGTCCCCGCTGTCGACGTTCTGGTGTGCGGCCCCGACCTCACCTACACCGACCGCGCTCAGATCGTGTCCAATGCCGCCAGCAAGATCATGATCGACCTGGGCCGCGACGCCGCGGTCGACGCGAAGTGGACGATCACCTGCGGCCCGGACCGGCTCGGCCAGATCAGCCGGGACTCCAGCAGCGGTGGCAGCCGGGCAATGACGGCCACCCTGATCCTGCCCACGCCCGCGGTGGTCGACCGGTGCGCTGATCTGCTGACCGACCAGCCAGCGCCACCCCCGACACCCAGCTACGAGCCCGAGGTCTTTCCCGGCGACGAATCGTTCGGCGACGAATCGTTCGATCCGCTCGACGAGCCCATCGCAGTCGATCAGTTCGATGAGCCCGACACCGCCCCCCGCCTGCCCGTCCCGCTGCCGGCCGCCGGGAGCGATCCCGCCGCCACCCCCGATGCGGCGCCCGGCGAGCCGATCGACTTCTTCGCGGCGGCAGCGTCGCCGGCGCTCGACGATGCCGACGGGCCGCCCTGGTCCACCGACGACGCCGAACCCACCGCGCCGCCTGCCGCGGCTGTCGGCGCCGCACCCGTCTGGGCCGAGGCCGCCGGCCCGCCGGCGCCCACTGATCCCGCAGTGGAGGACCCACAAGCTGCCGGGGACGTTCCGGCACCCGCCGCGGTGGTCCCAACACCGGCGTACTCCGGAGCTGCCCCCAGCGGCCATGGCGACAGCTCCCCGGCCCCCGAAGTCGCCCCGATCTGGAACCGCATTCTGGGCCAGGTCGACCTGCGTCCCCCGCACAGCACCCAGCAGCCCGGCCCGCGGGAAAAGCGGCTCAACGAACTCACGGTATTCCTGCAGCACAACCGTTTCGCCGACAGCAGTGACATCGTGCGCGCCGTGTACGGAGGCGCAGCCTCGGACAAGACAGTCACCCAGCAGCTGTCGCTGCTACGTGCGCGCCTCGGCGTCGTGCATGCGGGAGGCCCAAAAGCATTGCCCCCCATGCGTGATGGCGGCTACGTCCTGGACAAGGCGGTGCGATCGGACTGGATGGAGTTCGAGCGGTTGGTGGAGATCCTGGTCGACGCCACCGCCACCCCCCACCTCATCGCCGCCATGGACCTGGTCACCGGACCACCGCTGGGCGGGGTGTCCACACGCGAATGGGAATGGACCAAAGACCTACGCGACGAGATCCGTGACCGCGTCGCCGGCACCGCAGTCGTGCTGGCCCGGCGGCACCACGCAGCCAAGAACTTCACGGCCGCAGTCGAAATCGCCCGCAAGGGCCTCTGGTACGACAACGCCCGCCAAGACCTATGGCAAATCGGGATGCAAGCAGCGCTCGACGGCCACGACAATGACGCGTTCAAGACGCTGCGCAGCCAATACCTCAGCGCCGTGCCCGGCCCCGACCGGGACCCGGCAGTCGCTGATCTCACCAAACAAGCAGGTTAGGAACCCCCAGCCATGAATTCCGCCATGCACTCCATCGTCGTGACGCAGTTCAAAGACGACGACGACGAAGTCATCACCACCGCGGCTACCGACCCCGAGGCGCTATCGGTGTCGGTGCGGACCACCGGCGAGATCGTCGATGTCGACGCCCAGGCCGCACGACTGAAATCCCTCGGCGCCGATGGGCTCAAAGAACTCTTCGTCACCTGCGCCCAGGCAGCGTTCGTCCAGCGCTACGACCCGCTGCTTGACGCGGACTAGCAGCATGGGCCAACTCAACGTCAATCCCGCCGACCTGTACCGCGCGGCCGACGACTACACCGAATTGGCCACCGCCACAGCGCAATTGTCGACACGCGCAGCCGCCGAGATCGAACGTATCGCCACCACCCACGGCCCCATGGGGTATCCCATCGCCGTCGGCATCGCCATGGGCATGGCCGCCCGAGAACGCTCCGTGCAAACCAAGTCCGCCCAATTTGGCGAGTACGCCGACAGATTCACCACCCACGCCGGCGCCTACATCGACGAGGACCGCCGGGCCGCGGCCGTATACGACGCCCTGCACTTCCCGCAGATGCACGTCGACCCGAAGCCTCCCCCGAAGGATTCCGACAAGCCCTGGGTGGTGTGCTGGCTGCCCAGCCCCGACGCCGATCCCGCGAAGTACTGCCCCGCCGACACCACCCGCATCGAGTACGTCGATGACAAAGGACAGTGGATCCAGAAGGACATCGGCACCGGCGCCAACCAGGTCATTCTCAACGGCTCCCTGCCCGACACCGAATACCTACCCGGCCCACCGTCCGGCCCGCCGGCGCCGGGCACGAAAGCGCGGCTGTGGCCCGACGAGCACGGCAACCTCGTCCTCGAACAGCAGTCCGACCCCAACCGACCGCCGCTAATCCAAGTGCTGCCGCCAGGACAGATCAGCTGGTAACCGCGCCGACAGCGACTCTGCCCTGCCGGCGCATCTCGTGGTCACTAACTGCCCCACGCAGCTGCGCGCCGCGAGCCACACCTCAGCCAGCGTTTTGGGGCCGCGCTCGGTGTCTTCATCCCGCGATACAGTCCGGTCGGGGTAGGAATTCACCGCAGGGGCAGGAACATGACCGAGACAGCACAGACCACCGACGAACGCCTCGACGCGCTCGACAAACGCATCGAACGGGTGGGTCGCGATGTGTCCTACATCGGCTGGGCGCTGGCGGCCTTCGTCGCTTCCGTCATCCTGGCCGTGGTCCTGGATGCGTTCCTAGGCCCCAGGACAGAGCCGAAACCGACCAACCACGATCAAACGGTGCAAGACCTGTTGAGCGCTGGCGTGCACTGCTACGACTCAGCAGAAGAACGCGCCGCAGCTCGCCAACGGGCCCTGGCCGCGATCGACAGAATGCAATGGCAAGCCGACCACCCGCCCACGTCGGACAACCCCGACTGGCTCCCGCCGGCCCCGTCGCCGGCGATCCCGTCGATCTGGGACGACCCCTCGCCGAACGGCGCTGATTCCTGGGATGCCAAACGGTGCTTCGAGGTCCATTACCTGCCGTGAACCAACTCCGCAGCACACCGAGGGCGGCAAACTCGCCCCAACGCTCGCCGATCAGCGCCCCTGCCAGGTACAAAGGCACTAGAGGATATTCGCCGACCCGTGTGCTCATCGAGGAGCAACCCATCAAGCCGCCGGCGATTTGCCGAAGCCAGGGAGGGGAACCGATGACCACACCGCTCGCGCCGGGCCCGCGCTGCCCCCGAGCTTGATCCGATCACAGTGAGGACGACACCATGACGCAGCCGAACGAGCCGCAACCCACGCCTCCGCACATCACCTACCCGTCGGGCCCGCCCGGAGGCGACAGCCTGGCGCCGTACCCCATGTACCCCGAAGGGAACGTGGGGCCCGACGGCACGTGGCAGACACCGCAGTACCCGCCCTACATTCCCGAGCAGCAGTTCGACACCTCCGGCGGTGCGCCCCGCTCGACATTGGACGGCATCCACGGCACCGGAGCCGACGAGCCCGAGCGCTGGGCGCCCAGCTACCCCGGAGAACTCCCGCCGTACTGGACCAAGGACTACGTGCAGGACAAGACCGACCCGAACCTGTGGTGGCCCGATCACCGTCCCGACGCACCCGGCTCCACTCACCCCGCCGCCTACCACGGCGACAAGGACGGCAAGCACGATCCCGCCGCCCAAGGTGCGGGCAAGCTGGACGTCAACCCAGCGGACCTGCACAACGCCGCCGACGAGTACGCCCAACTGCAAGCCGCGGCCGCGGCGATCGGGCCGCAGGCCGTCGACGAGGTCAACCGCATCATCGCCACCCACGGCGCGATGGGCTACCCGGTCGCCGTCGGCGTCGTCGCCGGGCTGGCTCGCCGCCAGGCGCAGCTAGATCGCAAGGCCGCCGACTTCGGCCGCTACGCCGAACGGTTCACCGAGCACGCCGCGGAGTACCAGGCCGGCGATCGCGAAGGCGCCGGCATGTACCAGACCGTCAGCTTCAGCCAGAGCGTCGAAGGTGCGGGGCCGATGCCGGTCAACCCCAACCCCAACCCCTACAACCTCCCCTATGCCGAGCCCGGCCCCAACGTTGGACCTGCCATCCCGCCGTCGGTGATCAATCCGCGATAGCTGAAAATCGCTGCGCCACCATGCGGCGCACCCAGGAGACAATGAAGCCATGGCCTTGAACGTCGACACCGACGGGTTTCGCCGCACCGGCGACCTCGTCGACTTGGCCGGCGCCTTACTCGGGTCCGACTTCGACGATCCGACGCCGACGCCGCCCTGCGCCTCCGATCCTGCGTCGGAAACCATCATGCGCAACCTCAACGCCCGCCACGATTGGCTGCTGCAACACGTGCGCAACGGGGCACGCCAAGCGGCCAACGCAGCGTCCGGAATGAGGGACACCGCAGCCGATTACGACACCACCGACCAGGACCTCGCCGCCAACTACAACCAGTTCGGTGGCGGAGCTAGTGGTGGCTCCAGCACCGCCCCTGCGGCACCCGCGAGCCAGCCCCAATCGGACGGGGCAGCCCCGCCGGCAATGCCGAACGTCGAACCCATTCCCGATATCAGCGGCACCGAGGGTGAAGCCCTGGCGCTGCAACTGGAAGCCGGGGCCGGACCCACCCCGGCGATGGCGACCGGAGCGAAGCTGGCCACGCTGGCGGCACGCGCTCAGGCCGCCCACCTCAGCCTCGCCGATGCCCACGCCGCGCTGCTGGCCACCGGGGAATCGCAACCCACACCGGGTATGGCGGACAAGCTGACCAAGGGAATGGCGTTCACCCAGGCCGTCTCCGAGCACGCCACGACGTTGGCCGGCCACTACGAGGCCGCCGGCAACCTGCACACCTTGACCTACAGCCAGGTCGGGCCGTCCGCGGGGTGGCAAGCCCTCAAGACCGGCTACGCCGAATCTCAACTGGAGAACGCACTTAACGGCGGCCTGTCCCAAGCCAAGGTCGACGCGTTCAAGCAGGCACTCGACGACAAGGAACAGCTCAAAGGAGCTGCGGCGACCGGCCACCAGAACGCTGGCACCGCGGTCAGCACCCCGCCGGGCGGCGTAACCGACCCCGGCCTGGATCCCAACGGCCACGGCACGTCCGACGACGATCAGCACAAGGGCAAGAAAGACGGCAAGAACGCCAAATCGGGCGACCCCTCAACTCCCGCCGGCGGAGACATGCTGGAGCCGCTCATGGGCGCTCTCGGACCGCTGACCCAATCGCTGGGCAAGGCCAACCCGTTGCAGTCGCTCGGGCAGGTGGGCCAGATGGCCCAGCAGATCGGCCAACAGGTCGGCAAGCTCAGCGGCGATGCCGCCAAGAAAGCCGCGGCACCCCTCAAGGCTGCTTCCCTGGGACAGCATCTACCCACCGCCGGAAAGGGTGCCGGAGGTGGCGGCAAGGGCGGCGGCAGCCCCATCCATCCGTCGAGCAACCTGCCCAGCGCGACCCGAGCGGCCTCGCTGGGCGGAGCGCCCCCCGCGACTCCCTCTGGTGCTTCGGCGCCGATCAAGCCGGCCGCCGCTGGTTCCACGGGAGCTAGCGGTATGGGTGGCGGAATGATGCCGATGGGTCACAAACCCGGCGGCGACAGCAAGGGCTCCAAGATCGACAGCTACGAGCAGCCGCTGCCCGAGGTGGAAAGCGCCGGCCGCGACGGCGTGGTCGGCGAGGTGTCCCGGCCGACGGCACCCGTGGTCAATCCCGAGGCGCAGAACGCGGTCAAAGCGCGTATGGAGCGCCGTAAAAAGGATGCTGCCGGCACCGTCGAGCAGTAGCCAGACACGTTGCCCCCCGTGTCCCACTTCTGTGCCACGCTGATGGCATGACCGATCAGCTACCGACCGTGGCTGCACCACCGGCGCGCCGAACGCCCGGTGTCGGACGCCGCACCCCCACGACCGCAGCCGACCAGCGTTAGGGCCAAACGATGGATATCCCCCTTCACCCCCAAGTGGCCGGCGAGATCAAACGCGGCAGCGAATTCTTGGAGCGCGTCCAATCCGCGCGGCGCAACGTCGAAGGCCTGCGCGTCACCGTGCCCTGCCCCGATGGCGACAACGAGATCGTCTTCGCCGGCGACGGAATGATCGCCGACGCCACCTTCGTCGAGGAGATCTTCGACCGCTACCCCGGCGACCAGCTCGGCGAGCTGCTGTTGGCGATGTCGGAGGAGGGCTTCGCGCAAGTGTCGTCGAAGGTGACCGCCGAAGTCGCGGCGATCGTGGAGAAGCCGTGATCGACCACGACGCGGTGGAGCTGTTCGCGAGCAGCTGCGCGGCCCTGGGCGCCGAGGTCTACGGCCGCCGGCAGGTCGCCGACAAGCAGCAAGCCCGCGTGGGCTTCCAACGGCTCACCACGCAACACCCCGAGTTGTGCGACGGGTGGCTGGGCCTGGCTGCCAGCGGCGCCCCCGATCGCGGCATTCTCGAGAAGGCCTACGCCTCGATCGACACCGCCGGCGAACTCATCGCCGCCGCCGACGTCACCGCCGATGCGGTGGACTTCCCATTCGACACCGGCCTATACATCACCCTCTATGCCCGCGGCGCCGACGGCGTCATCATGGCGTGCGCGGCGGCACGGTCGATGGCCGGAGACTACGAAGGCGCCCGAGCCCTACTCGACGACCGCCTGCTGAGCACTCAGCGGCTCTACGCGAGCTGGGTCCTAGCCGTCATCTACTTCCGCGCTAAACGCTGGCACGATGTCCGCCGGACGTTGGACCCCCTGCTGAGCCAAGCCAGCAACGACCCCTACCTGCACCAAGCGATGGCCGTCGCCCTCGGACAAGCCTCGGCCTACCTGGGCCTGTGGGAACCGGCCTTCGACCAGCTGAGCAGCCAGGGACGAGGGCCGATCGCCGCAGCCAGCGCCGAGGCCCTTCTGACCGCCGCGCTGTGCGCGCGGGTGCTGGGCCGACCCGACACCGCGACCGCACTGCTCAACGAGGCCTACGGGGTCCCCGGCATCGCCGAGAACCTGCGCACCACCATCGGCACCGCACTCAGCGATCAGGGGTACGGAATCCACGCCACCACCGCCGCCCGCATCGACGCCCGCACCAGCTACTGGGACCCCGCCACCGAACCCGGCGAGCGTGACTTCGTCCGCCAGCTCGGCGCCGCCCGCCGTGAAGAACTCAGCGCCGAAGCCGACGCCGAACTCGCCGAGTTCGTCGGCATGACCGACGTCAAGGAACAGATCGACCGACTCGAATCCAGTGTCCGGGCCGGCAAGGCGCGCGAAGCTCGTGGACTGCCCAATCGCAACAAGTCACTGCACCTGTTGCTCAAAGGCCCACCCGGAACCGGTAAGACGACGATCGCGCGGGTCATCGCCAAAAAGCTGGCCGCCGCCGACGTACTGCCGTCAGACACCTTCGTCGAGGCGGGCCGCGCCGACCTCGTTGACCAAGTCATCGGCGGTTCAGAGCGCAAGGTCCGCGAAATCCTGGACCGCATTCTCGACAGCGGCGGCGGTGTTCTGTTCATCGACGAGGCGTACGCGCTCACCAGCTCCGGATCCGAAAACGACTACGGGCCACTGGTCATCGCCGAACTCATCCGCGCCATGACCAATCACGCCGACAAGCTGATGGTGATCGCCGCCGGCTATCCCGACGACATGCAGGCCTTCCTGGAATCCAACGACGGTCTGCGCTCACGGTTTACCCGATCAATCGTCCTGCCGGCCTACACCGTCGACGAACTGATCGAGATCACCATCCGCAAGGCCGCCAAGGGCGGCAGCATCATCGAAGACACCGAGCCGCTACGCCAGGCCTACACCGATTTGTCCAGATCCACCGCGTTGGACAAGCGGGGTCGCCGCCGCCCGGCTCTCGACGTCCTGGGCAACGCACGCCTGGCCGACAATCTCATCGGCTTCGCCGAGGAAGAACGCGATCACCGGCTCGACGTCACCGGCAAGCTCGGCCCCGACGCCTCGGAAGAGGACCTGCAGACCATCACTGCCGATGATCTGGTGGCCGCGGTGAACCGCGAACTCGACCGGGCCTACCGAGAAGAGCAGATCGAAGTGTCCCGCGGTGCATCAGCAGGAGGCGCATCGTCATGACCACCCCCACCCAGCCGCGGCGCGGATTCCGTTCCAAGAGCGCCGAACCCGGCCCCACTTCGCAGCGCAGCCGCCCCTGGGGTTTCGTCACCAAACACCAGATCTCGGGGTGGCGTTTCCTGATCCGGCGCATCAGCAACGGCGTCGCACTGCGCGACACCCGCATGCTCACCGACCCGCTGCGTCGTCAAGGCCGCGCACTGAGCGTCGGACTCATGCTGGGCGTGGTCTTGCTGGCCGGCGCCTTCATCCTGTCCATCCTCAAACCAGCCGGCGCCAGCGGCAACCAGGTCATCCTGGCCGAACGCTCGTCCAATGCGCTCTACGTCAAGGTCAACGACGAGCTGCACCCCGTGCTCAACCTGGCCAGCGCCCGGTTGATCGTCGGCAAGCCCGACGCCCCCACCGTCGTCAAGTCCGCCGAGATCGACAAGTTCCCGCTCGGCAACACCCTCGGCATCCCCAACGCGCCCACACGCATGCAACAGAACCCGGCCCGAGACGCCCGCTGGATGCTGTGCGACAACGTCGCCGCCGGCCCCGAGACCGGCACCACCATCACCTCCGGTGATCCGGTGCCCGGCCCCGGCCACGCCACCCCCTTGTCGGACAACACGGCGATCCTGGCCACCGACAGGACCGACGGGTCCACCTGGCTCATCTGGGACGGCAAGCGCAGCGCCATCGACCTGAACAACGCCGCGGCGACCGCCGCAGTCGGCATCAACGTCGACACCCCCAGCCCTCGCCCCATCAACCCGGCGCTGCTCAACCTCATCCCGCAGTCGCCCCCGATAGTGGTGCCCTTCATCGCCAACGCCGGTGACCCGCCGCGCTTTCCGTGGCCGGTGCCCGGTCAGGCGGCCCCGCTGATCGGCTCGGTCGTCGTCGACCACGACGAGAACAACCAGCTGCGCTACTACGTCGTCGGCGCCGAGGGCATGCAACCCATCTCACCGGTCATCGCCGCCATCCTGCGCGCCAACGATGCCTACGGACTCGTCGAACCGCCCGCATTGACCCCCGACCAGATCAACAAAGCGCCCAAGGTCAACGTCGTACCCGTGGATGACTACCCGACCAATGCGCTGCAGATCCTGGACCCAACCACCAATCCCGTGTCGTGCGGGCAGTGGGTCAAGCTCGACGGCGCCCCGACCTCACAACTGACCCTGTTGGCCGGCCAATCCCTGCCCGTGCCCGCCGATGCCAAACCCGTTGCGCTCAACGGCGCAGCCGGGACCGCGCAACGGGTCATCCTGCCCAAGGGCACCGGCTACTTCGTTCAGGTCACCGGCCAGCAGCCCGCCTCCACGACCAAAGAAGCAATGTTCTGGGTCTCCGACCTCGGCGTGCGCTACGGCATGGAAGCCTCCGGGCCCGGTGAGGCCGCATCCCCGGCACAGGCACTGGGAATGACCAACCAGCCGCTACCCATCCCCTGGGCTCTACTGAGCCTGTTCGCCGCGGGACCCACCTTGTCCAAAGACGATGCGCTGGTAGCGCACTAACCGAAGGAATCAAGCGATGCGCACACGATTCCCCCAGCGGCGCCGCGTCAGCGGGCCGGTCGCCAAGCCGAAGGATTTCAACTTCGAGCCGCCGCCGGAGCTGCCCCGCACCATCGAGGTCCCGGCGTGGAAAAAGGCGCTGCCCTTGGTGTTCGGCATCGTCATCGTCGGCATGGTCGTGATGATGTTCGTCATGGGGTTCCGTCAGATGAACCCGATGTACCTGTTCTTCATGGCCATGATGGCTCTCGGCCTGTTCTCCTCGTTGCAGGGCCAGGGCGCCAACACCGAGATGACCAAGGCGGAGGTGGACTCCGAACGGGCGGAATACCTGCGCTACCTGTCGGGCAAAGCCGAGGAGATCCGCGCCGCCGCCGACGCCCAGAAGGCCAAAGCCGAATGGTCGCACCCCGACCCCGACCTGCTCGAAGCCGTGCTCGCCGATCCGACCTTCGACCCGTCGGCTCCCGCCAGTGCCGCTCGCAGCCAGCGGATGTGGGAACGCGGCGCCAGCGACGACGACTACCTGCACATCCGCGTGGGTCGCGACGAGGTGAAGCTGGCCGCCAAGATCCGAGTCAAGCCGGTCGAATCCGAACTGGACCTCGAACCGGTCACCAAGACCGCGCTGCAGCACATGCGTGCCGTCCAGCAGTCAATCCCACACTGCCCCAAGGCCATCGACTTCGCCGGTATCGGCATGATTGGTGTGCACGGCGACCGTGAACTGTTCGAGGGAGCGGTGCGTGCGTGGATTGCGCAGTTGGTGTGCTGGCACACCCCCAACGACACGGCTTTGGCGATCGTCTCACCGCACCTGGAGAAGCGGTGGGGCTGGGCCAAGTGGATACCGCACACCGAGGGTCAAGATATCGACGGCGCTGGCCCCGCTCGCTTCCTGTCGACGTCGCTGCGCGATGTCGAGGCGATGCTCGAACCGCTGCTGAAAGAACGAGCCAAGACCGTTGACGACAAAGGTGCCGTCAACGCCGCCTCGGTGAGCAAGGCCAACAAGCACGTCGTGGTCGTCATCGACGATCCCGATGCTCCCGCGGCGTCGGTGCGACGCATCGCCGCACGTGACGGTGTCACCGTCATCGCCTACCGGCACGGCGCCGGACCCGACCCCGACTACGCGGTGCATCAGCGCGAGCTGCTGCTGCGCATCATCCGGCAGGGCCACTCCACCGACGCCGCGGCCACGATGGACTACTGGGACAACTTCCGGTGGAAGACGTTTTGCGCGGAGCCCGACACGCTCGACATCCCGGCGATCCGCCACTTGGCTCGCCAGCTGTCGAAATGGGATAGCGCTTCGGTTGGTCGCCAAGACGCCGAATCGGCTGCAGCACAAACTAATCTGTCGCTGTTGGGCATCACGAACGCCGCCAACCTCGACGTCGCGGCCTTGTGGAAGCCCCGGATGCTGCCGGTCGGCACCGGAGAACCGGTTGATCTGGAGCCGCTGTTGCGGGTGCCGATCGGGCTGCAGCCCAGCGGCGCACCGCTGATCGTGGATCTCAAGGACGAAGCAGACGGTGGTAACGGGCCGCACGGTCTGATGATCGGCATGACGGGGTCGGGGAAGTCGACCACCCTGGCGGCGCTGGTCGTCGGCCTCTTCCTGCAACACTCCCCCGATGTCGTGCAGGCCTTCCTCGCCGACTTCAAGGACGGCGCCGGCTTCGACGCCCTGGCCGACTATCCCCACGTCGTTGGCCTTGTCACCAACATGGAGGAAAAGAAGTCGTTGGTCGACCGCTTCGGCGACACCTTGCTGGGTTTGCTCGACCAACGAGGGCGCATCTTCCATGAAGCCGGAAACCAGATCAAAGGCGCGGCATTCTCGTCCCTGCTGGAATACAACGAGGCCCGCGCCACCCCGGCCGGCGCGCACCTGCCGCCGGTGCCCTACATGATGGTCATCGTCGACGAGTTTTCGCTGCTGCTGCGCGATCATCCCGACATGGCCGACGTGTTCGACGTCGTCACGCGCAAGGGGCGCTCGCAGGGTGTGCACTTCCTGTTCGCCAGCCAGACCCTCGACGAGGGCGTGATCAAGCAGATTCCGAACAACACCCAGTACCGCATCGGTCTGAAGGTGGCCTCGGAGTCGATCTCGCGCCGCGTCATCGGCGCACCCGACGCCTACCACATCCCCGACGGCAAAAACGTAAAGGGCACAGGCTATTTCGTGCGCGCACCTGGCGCCGAGCCGGTGAAGTACCGCGGTTTCATGCTGCCCTCGCGCTACGAGCCGCCCACCACGATCAATCGCCGCGTGATCAGCGCCAATCCGCGTGCGCGGCTGTTCACGGCCGGCCGTGTCGAACCCGATCCCGACACGGTGATCGAGGAGGAGGTGGCCGCGGAGTCGGTGATCGACGGCCCACCGCGATCGCTGGCGCTGACGGTTGGTCCGCAGCTGAAGGCCTACTACGGCAAGCAGGCGGCCCAGCTGTGGGCCCCTCCGCTCGACGAGCCGATCCCGCTGGACAGTGTCTTGCGTGAGGCCCAGGCGACGCCGCGGCGTGGCTCCACTCCGTGGTGGCCGCTCGGCGAGATCGACCGGCCTCGCCAGCTCAGTCACGGTCTGCTCAGCTACGGGCTCGACGAGGGCAACATCTCGCTGTTGGCCGCCAGCAAGGACGAGGCCTCGACGGTGGTGCAGACGTTCGTGCTGTCCGCCGCGGCACGGTACTCGCCGCAGGACATCGGCTTCTACATCCTCGGTTACGGTGGCCCGGCAGTGGCCGCGGTGCGCGAGTTGCCCCACGTCGGCGCGATCGGCGGCGAGGGCCGCAACGAGCTCAATCTGCGCATCTTCGGCGACCTGGAGGTCATGCTGGCCCGTCGGCGGCGGATCTTCGACGAGAACAATGTGCTGTCGCTGGAGCAATGGCGCCAGCGCCGCCGAGACGGCGAAGCCGCCCTCGACGACGGCTATCCCACCGACATCTTCGTCATCGTCGACGGGTGGGAGAACTTCATCAAAGACAACACGTCGCTGATGAACCCTAAGAACCCTCAGATGCGCAACGTGGAGGCGCTCTCGGGTGGCGGCCGCGGTGTGCACATCATGGTGACCGCCTCGGACTGGATCGGCCTGGGCACCACCATCCAAGGCCAGATCAACACCCGCTACGAGCTGAAGTTGGCTCAGTCGACCAACTCCCAGGTCCGTGCGCGGATCGAAGACAAGATGATCCGGCCCCAGGACCGCATCCCTGCCGATCAGCCGGGGCGCGGCATCACCTTCAAGGGTGACGTCATCCGATTTGCGGTGGGGCGGACCGATGGTGTGGCGAGCATGGAGGATCTCGACCTCAAGATCGGCGAAACTGTGGCCCAGATCGTCGCCAAATCCAACGGACAGCGGCCGGCGCCGCGGCCGCGGCTGTTGCCCACCCGGATCCCGATCGACCGCCTCCCTCGTGGGCTCGGCGGGGAACGGCACGCGATCGGCCTGCGTGGACGGGATCTGCAGCCGCTGGTCATCAACTTCGCCGCAGAGCCGCTGCTGGCGGTCTACGGCGATGACCACCAGGGCAAGTCGACCTTCATCCGGAACATGGTGACCAGCATCGTCACGGAGCGGACGTCGGTGGATGAGGCCTGCATCCTGTTGTTCGACCCCAAGCGCAGGCAGGGTGATCTGACCCGCATCCTGACCGAGTCGCACCCCGACAGCGCCGGCAATGCCGACTACTACGCCACCGACGCCGCCCAGATGGCCACTTACGTCGAGTCCCTCGCCGCCATCCTCGACAAGCGGCAACCGCCGGCGGGTATGAGCTGGGAGGAGCGCCGGTCATGGTCGTTCGAGGGGCCGAAGATCTATCTGATCGTCGACGACTTGGACGTCGTTCCCTCGCGCATCCAGGTGCATGCACCAGTCACAGCCGGCGGCCCGCCCGTACCGGGGGCCGGTCGCACGGTCGTCACCTGGGAGCCACTGCTGCGGCACTTCGCCAACGCAGCGGACCGCGGTCTGCGTGTGATCGTGACGCACCGCGCCGCGGACGTCTCGACCGCCGAGATCTCCCCGACGTCGATTCCGCACCAGATCGCCACGCAACCGTCGACCCGCATCATGCTCGCCTCGCGGGCGCACAACGAGAAGGTGGCCGGCGTCAAATTCGAGGCCGGATTGGCCCCTGGCCGAGCAAACGTGCTGGCCACCAATGACGACAACGGCGGGTACGTCCAGTTGGCTGCAGATCCAGACGGTATGTAACGGCCATGTTAAATGAGCATCTAGGGGGTGTTGAGCAGGTAAAAGGCCTGCTGCAATCAGTGGCAGGTGTCGTTTGCTGTCGGTACCGTGTTTCTAGACGGCAATAAAGCTGTATTGGGCACCGCCAACCATCGGCGATACTGGAACACATAGGTCACAGCGGAAGAGGGGACGCTACCCATGCAACTCGACGTAACACCCGAAGCGCTCGAAGCAGCAAGCGCACAGGTCGCAGCGCTGACTGGGCACTTGCTCGCGGTCAACGCCTCGCACATGGTCGCCAACCACATGATCCTGCCGCCCGGCTCGGACATCGCCTCGATCAAGACGGCCGCCTCCCTGCAGGCCCAGGGCGTCGACCACGACGCCATGGCCGCGATGGGCAACTTCCAGATGGCCGCCTCGTCCTACGGTGTCGCCGAGTCCGGTGTCAGTTACGCCACCGGTGACGCCGAGAATGTCGCGACCTACACCGCGGCCGGCGGGTTCGTCTAAACCCCGGAGATGCCTGCATGCCAGCCGTAGGAGCAATCCCTCCCACGCCGCCGATCTACGGGGCGGCGCCCCCCGAGGTGCACTCGACGCTGTTGAACACCGGCGCCACTGCCGCAGGAATCGTAGCCGCCGGCACGTCGTGGTCGCACGTAGCCGCCGAGTACGTCGCCGGAATGGCTGAACTGGAAGCGATCCTGGCTTCGGTTCAGGCCAATTACCAGGGTCCGTCGGCGGAACAGTTCGTGATGGCCCACCAGCCGCTGCTGATGTGGATGGCTGACGTCGCTGCGAAGGCGACGCTGGCTGCGGTGGCGCACGGCGAGATCGCCATCGCCTACGACACCGCCGTCGCGATGATGCCCACCATGCTCGAACTCATCACCAACCATGTTGTGCACGGAGTTCTGGTGGGCACCAACTTCTTTGGCGTCAACACCATTCCGATCGGCATGAACGAGGCCGACTACATCCGGATGTGGGACCAGGCCGCGGTCACGCAAACCACCTACGACACCACCTCCACACTGGCAGTCGACGAGATCCCCGATACCCCGCCCTCCCCCATGACCCTGATGGTGGGCGTGGGCGAGAGTGGGGACATCGCCGCGAGTGCCGCGTCGTTCAGCAACACGATCGCCGCCGGTGTCAGCGGTGCTCAGCTCGACCTGGGCGACGCCATCGGCAGCAAGCTGCTGGCGGGCCAGGCCGCGGGCCAACCGGCGTCGGCCGCCGAGCGGGGTGCCACGCAGGGAGCCTCACAATCCCAATCCGCGGCCAACCGTGGCGAACAGTCAGGCCAGCAACTCAAGCCCGACCAAATGAGCAACGGCATCATGCAGCAATTCACCCAGATCGCCTCCAGTGCCCCACAGGCGGCGTCCTCGGCGATCCAGGGGCCGGCGAACATGCTTATGCAGGCCCCGCAACAGCTGGCGTCGGCTCCCCAGCAGCTCAGCAGCATGCTCAGCCAATTCTCCAGCGGCTTCGGCGGCAGTGACCTCGCCAGCCAGGGCCTCGGTCAGATCGGGTTCGCCGGCACCGCGCCGGTCAGCGGGATCAACCCGGCCGGCATGACCAGCCTGGCCGGCGGTGCACTCGGCGGCGGCCCATCCCGGCCGATGCTGCCCTCCTCATGGGGATCAGCACCCAGCAGTGTGGCCGTCGAAGAGGCCGGCGCTCGGGGCCTGGCGCCAGCGGCTGCCGGTATGCCCGGCGCCGGCGCCGGAGGATCTGGAACCGGCGGCAGCGGCATGATGGGCCACGGCGCAAACAACCGCCGCGGCAAGGGATCTCAACAGATCACCACGTACTCCGATGATGATGCTGTCGACGAAGACGCCGACGCCGACAGTGACGGGGGGGCCTACGCGATGAGCCGCTGACGACTACGACCATCCTCCGCGGATCAACACAGCCCAACAGAACACCGCCGCACCGCGGCAACCGAATAGCCCATACACACGCGAAAGAAGGCACACGAAATGGGAATGCTCGACGCAAACGTTCCTCAGCAGATGGCTTCGGCGGCCGGCGTCCAGGACGCGGCCACCATGTTCCAGTCCACCCTCCACCAGGCAGAAGCCACCGCCCAGCAGGCCCTGGCCTTCCACCAGGGTGACTCCTCGATGGCGTTCCAGCAGGCGCACGCCCGTTTCCTGGAGGGCTCGCAGAAGCTGCACGCGTTGCTGGCCACCGCTGGACTCAACACCCAGGACGCCGGCCAGGAGTACACCGCTGCCGACGCCGCCGGCGCCGACATGATGAACCAGGTGCCGATCGGCGACGGCGGCGGCCTCGGCATCCGCGCTTAATCCCTCACCCGCCCAACAGACTTCACACCCGAAAGGAACATTCGATCATGGGACAGATCACTTACAACTACCCCGGCATGCTGGGCACCGCGGCGGAGATGAACGGTCAGGCCGCCGCACTGACCGCCATGGGCGGCAACGTCGAAGCCGAGCAGGCCGCCCTGGGCGGATCCTGGGTCGGCGACACGGGCACCACTGTGCAGCAGTGGATGACCCAGTGGAACTCGGCGCTGCAGGAGACCACCGAGGGACTGCGCGGCATGGCCTCGGCGCACGAGAACAACACCCTGCAGATGATGGGCCGCGACAACGCCCAGGGCGCCAAGTGGGGATGAGCCGGAACCCGGCTTAAACGCACGACGTACACACCACGTGGGGCGGTCACCGACACGGTGACCGCCCCACGCGTGCGTCGGCCCGGCGCCGGCGCTCGATAAGAACCGGTGGCGCCCGTCGGCCGGAATTCGACACGACCTCTGGGACAATCACAGGTAATGGACGACGCCGCGCTCACCCCGACCACGGACACCCACCCGCAGGCCAGCAGGCAAGAGCAGATCCGCGATGTGGCGATGAAGTGCTTCGCCGAGCACGGCATCGCCGGCACGTCGCTGAGGATGATCGCCGAGACAGCCGGGGTCAGCCTGGGCCTCCTCCAGCACTATTACGTCACCAAGCACCAGCTGATCGACTGCATCGACCGGCACGTGCTCTCC
The DNA here is from genome assembly GCF_000328565.1 of Mycobacterium sp. JS623. Lineage (NCBI taxonomy): Bacteria > Bacillati > Actinomycetota > Actinomycetes > Mycobacteriales > Mycobacteriaceae > Mycobacterium > Mycobacterium sp. JS623. The sequence continues at coordinate 89,289 of NC_019959.1, forward strand.
ATCTTCAGCGCGGCCCTCGACGCACCCCTCGGCACCGGTGCCGCCAATGACCCCGTCAACGATGCCGGCAGCAGGTTCGCCGAGCTGATGTCGAAAAACCCCGACGTCATGGACTACGTCGGCCGAGCCCTCGCCGAGGGGGGCGAGGTCGGCAATGTCATCTTCGATGGCTTCTACGCCATCAGCGCCGAGCAGGGCGCCACGTTCGCCGCCCGAGGCCTTACCCCCGACGACCTCGACCCGGTATGGGCGAACATGCTGCCCTTGATCCTGCGCGTGGGAACGATCATGCTGCGCCCCCACATCGAGCGGCACGTGGCCGGCTCGCTGTACGACCCCGCTCAAACGTCGCGATGGGACGCCGCCGTCACCAGAATGATCCAAAAAGGCCAGCTAGTCGCCGACGACCCCGCACCTCCGCGCGAGCCCTGACGGGGCTCGGGGGCCCGGCGCTGGAGCTGGGCGGTAGGGAGCATCCAGCGAAAGTGCGTGGGCGTCGAATGATGATCCCCTAGAAAGCGTTTCGCCCCGAGGGGCCAGACACACCATCGCTGGTGTCGGGAATGCCTCGGGGCTGACGCCGATCACTGTACACCGGTCGCAGGCCATGCGGCCTCGGACGCGTCACCGCCGGGGCGCAGCCTCGACGAGGCGGGTGCTCAACCACTGTCGGTCATGCGCGGTGATGAGCTGGAACAGGTTGGCGCGTGCACCGTCCTGGGTGATGACGACCGTCGTCGACGGGGGCTGCGCGGACTGCGGACGGCGCAGCGTCACCGTGATCGCCGCTCCGCTGGGCGCATCCACACTGCCGTCAGTCACCACGATCGAACCAGGCAACAAGGTGGGCGGCCGAACAGAGAACTGTTGCGGTGCACCGTGATTGCCCAGGCTGGCCCATGGTCGAGGATCGGTGACGTACAGCGCCACCGGAAGGCCGGACAACGCCAGCCTCGAGACGATGCCCACCTGGAACTGGCCGGTGCCGGTGACGGTGACCCGTACGGGCTCCGGCGACGCCAACCCGAGATACACCGGCTCGCGATTGCGGTTGAAGCCGATGGGCACCCCGGCGGCCGCGGTCGTCCACCGCAGCGATGTGAGGTCCTCCCAGGACAGCTGCCCCTGGGGCAAAGCGAACCGTGACTGGTCAAATCCGGTCACCGACAGGGCCGAGGCGACTTTGCGGTGCAGGCCGTGGAATCCCGCAAGTCCCGGCAGCGGGTTGCGGCCCGGCTTGGCACTGCTGACCACACCAACCGCGGCGTCGATCGTCACAGACTGGCTGCTGGGGTCGCGCACCGTCATCGTCACCCACGTCGCCTTGGACGCCAACGACGGAAGGGCATCGAGCACCCGTGCCAGCTGCCCAGGTTCAACGGCGTACACCGCACGGAACCCGTCGGAGTGCTCGGTGGCCGTCCAATGCTCGCGCCGAACCGTTGCCGACGCCGGCGCGAACGTCGGAACCTCGTCGACCTCGGTCAGGGTGGCCAACCATCCCTGCTCGCGCAGCTCGGCGACCAGGCGGCGCTCCACGGTGTCGGCCAGAGCGGTCTGCTGCGGCGTCGAGCCGTCCTCGGCTCCGATGCCGGTTGAATCGGCTGTGGCGTGGCCCATCGTGGTGCGCCGGGCGGTCAGTGCCCCCACGTTGCTCTGAGCGCGCAGCGTGTACGTGAGCCAGGTGTCACGGTGCTGTGGAGTGCGGCCGGTCAAGAGCGCGGCCGCGTCGGTGCGCAGACCGCTTGGCGGCGGGGTCCTGGTGAGGGCGCTGATGGTCAGCTCGTCGGCGCGCACGCCGTAGCGGTCGAGCCAGCTGGTAATGAACCGCCATGGCAGCTGGTCGGCGGTGTCGGCGGGGGTGGTCAGGGCGTGCGGGTGCGGACGAAGGTGGATGACGACCCGTGCTTCCAGGATGTTGGAGCCCCGCGCCGGCGCGTCCGGCGTCTCGGGTGCGGTGTCGCCGCGACTGGTGACTCTGCGGCTGCGCAGGCGCCGGTTGAAGGCCGACATCGGCGCCCAGCGGCGCACCGTCGTGGATACGTGCTGGCCATGCCAAGACCCCAGGAACGCCAGGATGAGGGCGACGCCGATGGCGTAGTGCCACCACTGCGGTGTGCGTCCTGGCGGCAGGAGAGCGGCCCACCCCAACAGCAATAGCGACACCAGGACGGTCAGGCGACGCCAACTCGGTACCGCTGGGGCGAGTCGGCCTCGGGTGCGGTCAACGGGAGTTGCCACGGCGCATTCCAATCATGGTGACGGCGATGATCGCGACGGCGACGACGAGGAGGCCGCCGCCCAGGGCGATCAGGCGGGGCAGTCGGTTGTCCGGTGGCGGCGGTGCCGGCGGTGCGACGCGGACCACCGGCATGTTGGCCGGGACCTTCTCCCCGTCGGGGATATTCCAGGTGAGTGCAGCAACCGGGTCGATGACGCCGGCGCCGACGACGTTGGACGGCGCGCGGGCGGCATTATGGGCCGACGCAACGATGCGGTTGACGATCTGGCGGGCCGACAAGTCGGGGAACTCCGAGCGGACCAGAGCTGCGACGCCGGAGACGTATGCGGCGGCAAAGCTGGTGCCGTTGATGGGGACCAGAGGTTCCTTGGTGGAGGGCTGGCCGTTGACGAGGCCGGAGTTCGGCGCGTTGCCCAGCGACACGATCTGCTCGCCCGGCGCAGCGACGCCGACCCAAGGGCCGGCCATGGTGAATCCCGAGGGCTGGCCATCGGGGGTCAGCGAGGCGACCGATAACACGTAGGGCTGCCAGTAGGACGGCGTGGAGATCGTGGTCGCGCCGGCCCAGTTGCGGGGATCTTGCGGGTTCTTGGGATCGGTGAGCGGATTGCTGGTGCAGTTGCCGCCACCGCCGGTGCCGGACCCGGACTCGCCGGTGTTGCCCGCGGCGGCGACGACCACGATGTCCTTGTCGATCGCCGCGTAGCGCAGCGCGGCGCCCAAGGCCGCCTGGTCGACCTGCTTGTACTGGGCGATGCAGTCCACGATCGAGATGTTGATGACCCGGACGAACGGAATGTCGGCGGCGTGACGGACGGCGCGAGCCAAGGTGGCGATGTCGCCGGCGGTCTTGACCACCTGCGGGTCACCACCGCTGGGCATGCGGGGTGCCCAGTGCGCTGAGGTCTGCCTGATCGACACGATCGACGCCTCGGGAGCGACGCCGGAGAAACCATCGGGACCGGGCTGGCCGGCGATGATGCCGGCCACCGCTGTGCCGTGCCCGTCCTCATCGACCAATCCATTGGCCGGCGGGTCGACGTAGTCGCCGCCGGGGTTGAGGTTGGGCAGACGCGGCTGCGGCGTGACGCCGGAGTCGATGACCGCCACGGCCACTCCCCTGCCCCGAGAGGTCTTCCACGCCTCGGGCAGATTCAGCATCGCCTGGCTGGGCGGGATGGCGGCCGGGTCGAAACCGGGCAGCGCACCGTTGAATGTGGGCGGTCCGTCGTTGTGACGCATTTCCTGCTCGGGTGAGGGTGGTCCGTCCGGTGGCAGGGCTGCCGGGTCGACGACGGGCTGAGTAAGGGCCAGCGCCGCCGGCGGCGGTGAGCACACCACCAGCAGAGCCACCGCCGCGGCGAGGGAACCGAGCTGTCGCAACATCAGATGGCCCCCCGGTTGCGAATGAGGCTGACCAGACCCACCAGCCACAGCAGTGAGGGTGCGATGGTGACCAGCAGAGCGTTCTCGAACAAGTCGAGGTAGCGGCGTTGCGGGATGGTCAGTTCGCGAGGCTTGAGCACCGAGGCGACCAGAAGGGCCATCGTCAGGCCCGCCACCGCCGCAGTCGCGTACATGCCGGCCTCCAGGTGCCCGGTCACGGCGAACGCCACCGCCAACGTCAGCGCCGTCACGAACGGTGCGGACAGGAACCACAGCGAGGGAACTGCCGAATCCCAGATCCGCATCCGCAGCACGGTGACAGTGATGGTGGCGATGACCAGCCACCACGCCAACAGGGGCGGCTGGTCGGGCAGCCACAGCACCAGTACCGAGCCGATGACGGCCAGGATCACCGAGGCAGCGATCATGCCGCTCTGGTAGGAGGCGCTGATCGCCGTTTTGCGGGGCAGGTCCTCGATCTCGGCCAGTGAGGATGGTGCCGGAGTCGGCTCACCGGGAGCGGGGACGTTGGGCAGCGGGAATCGGGCCCACACCGCTGACGCTGTGGGCGCGTTGAGTGCCACCAGCAGCGAGATGGCCAGCACCCCGCACCCCAGCGACAGATATGGCAGGTGAGCGAGCATGCGCACACCGGCGGCCAGTGCCACGGTGGCCGACACGGCGATGATCGCGGTGTAGGTGGCCACCCACGACGTCGTGATGGTCAGCAGCAGGATTGACCAGGCGACCAAGCCGGCGGCCGCCAGGAACACCCGCGGGGAGGCAGCGTCGCCGGGGACGGCAGCGGCCAGGGCCAAGGCCAAGGGAACCGTGGTGGCCACCCCCATGCGGCCCGCGGCGACTGCGTTGCCGCGACGGCGCAGCAGAACTGTCGCCAGGATGTACACCACCGACAGCGCGCCGAGGGCGCCGGCGGCCCACCACTGATAGCCGCGGTGCCAGCCGTCGATGGCCAGACCGCACACCAACGCACCGAGCCCAAGGACGGCCGCTTGGGCGACCATCGGCAGCTGGGCATGGGTGAACGGTTTGAACTGGCGGGCCGAGTGGATCGCTGACGCATCGGCGATGTCCTCGACGACCGGCGGGGCGGCCGGGCCAGGCGGCAGCTTGCAGAGGATCAGCTGCTCGCCGTCGTCGATGGCCAGTGTTTCCAGCGTGGCGTCGAGACTGAACGGCGTGCCGCCCAGGGGCGCAAGGGAATACGGGCGCGGCCCGGCGGTGACGTCGTCGGGTTCGAGGGCGTCGTCATCGCGCCCGGATACCAGGGTGGCGCGGATGCGCGGAATGAGTTCGCGGATCGCCAGTGTGGTGGGCAGTGCGAGGTCGGCGGCCGCGCCGTCGCCGATGATCGCGACGCGGACCTGCCCGGTGGCAGAGGCCGGATCCATGGTCAGTATCTCCCCAGTTCTTCAGGACGTTGACGTGGTTGACGTGTCGGGTAGTATCGGGCGATCGAGGCGGCCAGTCCCGTCACCGCCTTGCGTGTCCGCTTGGTCATCCGGTCGAAGCTGATGAAGCCACCTTCGTGCAAGTGCGCGTCATAGGGGACGGTGACGACCTCTTCGACCTTCTCACGGAACCTGGCCTCGGCCTCTTTCATATCGACCGCGGGTTTGTCACCACTGTTGGCGTTGAGCGCAATCACAGTGCGCGGCAGCAGATTACTGAAACCATGGGCCTCAAGCCAGCCCAGGGTTCGCCAGGCCCCGTTGAGGCCGGGAGCGTCGTTGGACGACACCACCACAAGGCAGTTGACCTGCTTGGCGATCGCCGGGAACAGATTCGAGGTGATCGACGTACCGCAGTCGAGCAGGATCACGTTGTAGTGCGCGCGCAGGATCTTCATCGCTGACTCGAAGTCCTGGATGTTGAGGCGGTAGTTGGAGCGCGGATCGTTTTGCGAGGACAACATTTCCAGCCGGTCAGAGTTCTGCACGGTGAACACCCGCACGTTCTGATAGCTGCCGGCGCTGGGCAATGCCGCCAGGGCCTCGATGTTGGCCTTGGGCCCACCGTTCTCCTCGAAGCGGGCCGACAGATTGCCCAAGTCGGTATCGACGTCGACGACGATCACCCGATCGCCGCGTTCGCGGGCAATCGCGTTGCCCGCAGAGACGGCCATGGTGGTCTTGCCGACCCCGCCCTTCGAGTTGACGAACGCGACGACGAACACGTCGAGCAGAGACGCCGTGATCGCGCGGATCTCCTCTTCAGCGCGCAACTGCTTGGCGCTCGGACCCGGTTTGACGAGGCCGAACGTCATCACCGACACAGCCTTGCGCCAACCAGTGACCGGAGTGCTGCGCTGCGAGGGCCCGAAGGCTTCTGAGCTTTCGTCACTGACGTAGCCGCCGCCGCCGAAGGGCTCCCCTGCCCCACCGAAGGCATCGGCGAACGGCTGGGCTGGCGAGGCTGAGCCCTGCTCCAAGGGCTCCGGCGGCCAAGCATCATGAGGCACCGCAGAATTCGGCCCGGACGGTGGTCCGAAGAAGTCGCCCACGCCGGGATCGTGCGTCGCCTGTTCACGGGCAGCGTCCATCTGCTGGCGAGACAGGATCGTTGTCTGTTCGGTGATGTCCGGCGCGCCCTCGCGGCGCTGAAAGCGCGGGTTGGGCGCCGGTGGCGGCCCCGCCTGACTGGGTCGGTGGGACGGCTGCTGATGACGGGGCTGGGCGGCGGAATGCTGCGGCGGGGTCTGTTGCCCGGCCGGCGGCGGTGGCTGCTGGGCTGCCGGCGGAGCTTGAGGCGCGGCAGAGGGCACCGATGGCGCGGACGGCTGCGCCGGAGGCGGAGGCGGAGGTGTGCGCCGCGCCTCCTCACTGCTTGCCTGGGAGGCTGGCTGCGCCGTTGGTGGCACTCCCCACGGCTGCGCAGACGAGGGGGCTGCCCGATGTGATCCGGGCTCGGACGCAGATGGGGCAGCGCCGTGGCGTTCGTCGCTGGTGGACTCCCCCGGACCAGGTTCATTGTCCGGGGAGAAGAAATCAGATGGTGTGCTCATCGCAGTTCGTTATCCGTTTCTGTCGAATCGTCAGATGTCGTAGTTCTCGTCAGGAAACCAAGTGCCGGAGGGCAATCGGGCGGTCAAATCGCGGATCGCCATGGAGATGGCGAATGGTTCACCGGGGGCGAAGATCGACACTCCCCCTTCGCGCGGCTCTCCAGCAGGCGGACTGACCAGAATGAGTCCCACCTCTGTGCTGATGAGATTCACGCTCACATCGGTCTGCTGGCGGCCACTGTCGCCGGCGTCATGGGCAGTCAACTCCACGGTGATGCGCTTGCCCGTGCGGGCCAACTCCATGACATCGGCTGCGCGCGCGTCGATCCCGAGGTCGGTGAGCGTCTCTGCGACGTCGGCTCCACGAGCGATGCGCTCGTCGATCTGTCGCCCGACATCCATGGGCAGCTCGAACTCCTCGAACTGCGCCGGGGGCTGATCCTGCGGGAGGCCCGCAGTAATGATCGGCACGACGGCCTCGCTGTGGATCAGCTGAAGCGGGGTGAACGTCACCATCTGCGCGTACCGCAAAGCGACGACCGCATCCGGCGGTGTGGTCCTGGCAAGTACACCCCGCAGCATCTGGTCGGCGTCGACGACGGTGTACCACTCCAGCCATTGGCGGGGCCTGCAGACAGTCCGAACAGACTGCGCCACAGACGGTTTGACGCGGCCCTCAGGGTCCATTACCCCCGCTGCGGTCAACTCCTCGATGCACTTGGCGTTGAACGGCTCACGTTCGGCGGGATCGACATAGGCGCCGGTGATGGCGAGCTTCCAGGGATACACGCCGGCGCCGAGGTAATCGGCCAAAAAGAACGCCTGGTAGGCAGTGACCTCAACTGCCTCGAACCTAGCCATCGTCGTCACCACCGGTAACGGGAGGGGTCGCCCGCTCCAACTCGTCGAGCACGGGCTCCAGCGCTCGCTCGGCGATCAACGACATCGACGTATTCCACCGCTTCTCCTGGGCCCGAAGCCGTTTGAGAGTTGAGCGTTTGAGTCGAAGCGTGGTGGCGCTCTTCTCGTCCTGGTCCAACATCTGCTGGGACAGCTCTTGGACAAGGGCGCCGCCGGCGCTCTTGGCTTCCGTCGTCGCCATGTGACTCACCCCTTTCTTGCTGGGTCTTCACCCGCGCGCTCGCAGTAGAGCACACAAGATGGACACGGCAAATAGATTGCATATCCGGCTCACCCCTACGGTGCACGCGACTAGGCGCGGCATCCGCGTGATTACAGTCTGCCCTGATGCGGTACGTGCATCACGCACCACAGCAGACGAAGCGGAGCCGTAGGCGGTATGCGCGTAAGAAGCGCATACGCGCATAGGCACCGCATACGCGGGTATGCGGAAGCCGCATATGGCGTGCCGCCGGTGTCCCCAGTGAGTGCGCGGCCAGCGATGTCTGGCAGGTGTCCATCGGTGGTGCCATGCTCGACCCCAATGAGCGAACTCGGCTCCCCTCCCCCACTGCGGCTACGCACCCCATCACCCCGGCATCAAAGCGTCACGTGACGATTGGTCGAACGTGACAACGGATAGCGAAGTGGCCCCGGTGATGCAGCCTGCATCACCGGATCGGCCGACACGCCCCGCAATTGCTTGTCGGTGTCACCCTCTCAACCTAATCTAATACCGGTATTACGGAAGGAGTCACGCCAGTGACCGACACGACCACCACACGGCCCGTCCGCCGCCCCGTCAAACCCGGCGGACGCAAGACGGCCAACCGATTCGCCAAGCTGGCCGGTGGAGACGCCGCCACCGAGGCCGACCTCTCCCCCGCAGGCGAGTCACCTGTCCCCGACACCGGCCTCATCGGCGGGATGTCCACGGTCGCGCACGACGAGGCGCATCGCGTCGTGAACCTCGCCGTCGCCGAGATCGCCCCGCATCCGTTCAACAACGAGGCACGCTCCCAGCCACAGCCCGACGACCCCAAATGGGTCGAGCTGCTCAACGGCGTGCGCGCCAACGGCGTGCGCCTACCAGTGCTCGTCGTCCCCCGCGAGTCGTTCGCTGCCGCGAGACCCGCTGCAGCAGAGAGCATTTCGCCGGACGCCCGATACGTCCTCATCTACGGACACCGGCGCCGCGCGGCCGCACTGGAAGCCGGACGCGAAACGGTCCCCGCCGTCGTCGACGACGCGATCATGGACAACAACGGCGACCTCGACGCCATGGCCACCGAAAACCTTGGCCGCCAAGACCTTTCCGACCTTGCCGAAGCAGACCTTTATGCGCGCTATTCCGAGATGGGACTCTCCCAACGGGCGATCGCCGAACGGCTGGGCGTCGACCAGGCCACCGTCTCTCGCCGGCTAGCTCTGCTGCTGCTGGCGCCGGAAGTCCGCGCTGCGGTCGATGACGACAAGCTCGCCGGGACAGAAGCCGCCGCGATCGCCAGCGAACTGCCCTACGGACCCCTGCGGCGGTGGCAGAAACGCAAGGACCCCGAGCAGGACACCGACCAGCGCCGTACCGAACAACTGGAGGCACTGCGGCTGGTTCAAGAACGGAAGTGGACAGCCGCCAACGCCGCCAAGCGAGTCGTCGCCGAACGTGACGCCCGCGCCGAAGCGGCGGCCCTCGGCATCGACCTGATCGACGATCCGGAGGCCGAATTCGGCGCCGGCTACGCCGAGCGCCGCGTCAGCAGGGACCAACTGTCGGGCGACGCCCAGATCGTCGGGGCCATCAATCCCAACACCGGAACGCTCGACCTGTACACGCGAGCCAGTGCGCCAGAAACCGACAGCACGGCGGCCCCGGACACCCCGCCGGCTGTCCCAGACAAGCCCGGAAAACAGCAACCGGCACCGTCCGCAGACGCCGACGATGACGCCGACGATGATGACGACGGCATCGCCGGCGCGGCGGGGGAGCAGGACACCGAACCGACTCCCCAGGACCGCGAAGCGGCGGCGATCGCCGAACAGCGCAAGGCCGACGACGCCGCCGCAACCGCCGCCCAAGCCCGCCGCAGAGAAGCCTGCGCCGCACTGATCACCCACCAGCCATCCAACGCCGATCTCCTCAAGGTATTGGTCCGGCAGGTGCTCTCCGGGGTGGCAGCCCGCAGCCAAACCTCGGCGGTCAAGGCGCTGCTGCGGGACTGGGACGCCAGTGCAGACGGCACGGGGGAGAAGGCGCGCAACGCCCGCGCCTGGCACCACGCCGTCGCCGCAGCGGAACTGCACACAGCCGAACTCAAAGGCAACACCTGGGACGACGACGCCGTTGCCCACCTCGACGTGCTCATCGAGCGGGTCGGATACCAGCCCAGCGAGTGGGAAAACCGCCAACTGACCACCGCGCGCGCGTGATGCAGACTGCATCACCCGCCCCAGCCGCCCCGCGTGATGCAGCCTGCATCACCGGGCTCACCCGTCACGGTGATGCAGGCTGCATCACCGCCCCTGCTACTTCTAGCCGCCAGGAGAACCTCTGACATGCCCACTTACACCGTCGCCAACATGTCCGGAAGCGTCGGCAAGACCACCACGGTGGTCACCGCCGCCGTGCAGCTAGCCGCCTCTGGCCTGCGCGTACGCGTCATCGACCTCGATCCACAGGCCAATGCCAGCACCTGGCTCGGCCATCCCGACATCAGCGGAACCACCATCGCCGACGTGCTGCGCCTCGACGCCACGATTGACGACATCGAACGACCCGCCCGCGTCATCCAGGGCTACACCGACGACGGTGACCCCGAATACACCGACGACCCGGACGGCCTGATCGACAACCTCACCATCGTCCCGGCCGCTCGATCCACCCTGGACAAGCTGATGGTGGAGCTGCCAGCTGTGGTCGGGGGAGTGATGCGCCTGCGCGACGCCCTCGAAGCCGCAGCACCGGTCGACGTCACCCTGATCGACTCACCGGGATCCAACAGCGCGCTGGTGACCACCGCGCTGATCGCCTCCTCAGTCGACGAGGGCGGCCCGGAGGGCGCCTGGGGCCTCATCACCTGCACCAAGCCCGCAGGCAAGGAATCAGAGGGCATTCAAGCGCTGTTGCGTGAACTCGCCGTCGTCAAAAAGACCTTCCGCATCGACATCCCCTTGCTGGCCATCGTTCCGTGCGCCGTCCCGGCCAGCGGTGCGGTCTACCGCGAACAGATGGAATACCTGCAGGAAGGCTTCGGCGACAAGGTAACCCCCGCTGTGCGCCGCAGTTCCATCGTCGATGAGGCCTACACCAACTACCTGCCCGTCCCGCTCTACGGCTACCGCGCCAAGGACGTCGCCAAGGACTACGACAAGGTCATCACCCACATGAAGCGCCACGGCATGTTCCGCCCCGCCGCCATCAATGCCTGACCGCGGCGACACCACGCCGCCGCTGCACGACCCCGCCAAGTACAGCAAGCTCAACGTTCCCGCCGAGCTGCACCAACGTGCCCGCGCCGCGGTGCGCATCGTGCGGCGGGTCACCGGCCGGCGCTACACCATTGCCCAGTTCGTCACCGAAGCCTTCGTCGCCCAATTAGCCGTCATCGCCCGCGATTACAACGGCGGCCGCGAAATCTACCCCGACACCGAACCCCTCGAACGCGGAAGGCAGTAGCGCAGGACGGGCCAAACCAACCGCCCGCGAACAGCGCCGCTCACGCGATCACCGTCGGTGTCGCTCGCAGCCCCGATCATGAGTGCACGCAACCATGACGAGGGGAACGAATGGGATCAGAGCGTGCCGATCCAGACGCCGAACACGACTGGGCCGACCAGGAATACAGCGCCGACCGCTACCCACCGCAGCCGCCCCCCATCCCCGCCGCCGTTCGCGCACCCCTGGACTACTCCTACAGCGCCACCGAGCTGATGGCCGCACTGCCGAGGTCTGAGGCCGTCGACGTCGATGCCCTCCCTGCCGCCCTGCAACACAAAGCCCGCATCCACCGTGACGACCTCGACAACATCATCGAGTCCCAACACCTGACCACCCACCCTCGCAGCGAGGTCGCATGGGCCCACATCGCCCGAGCACACCGCTTCACCGCGCCGATCGCCAAGTACGGCGCCCCGGCAGCCGGCGTCGTAGCAGCGCTCACAATGGCCGCCACACGGTGGCATCACCCCGCAGCGCCCACAACCGACATCCTCACGGCCGCAGCGCCGTTCGACTACATCGCCGCCGGTATCGCAGCGGCCGCGCTGCTGACCTGGTGGGGCCGCCGGCGCTCGGCAACCTCCCCGAGCTGGGTCTACAACGACGACGAGTTGAAAACCCTCGACGCCGCCTCCATCGACTGGCCCGCCGTACCAGAAGAACTGGACCGCTACGCCAACGGCGACGTCCTGCGCCGAGAATGGCACGGCACCTGGCTGGCCAGAATCCAACCGGGCGCGGCGGCACTGGTCTGGCGCGAACCACACCTGGTCGCAGTGGCTGCACTGATCGCACGCGACATCCAGGCCAGCCCGACCTGGAACAGCGAGCTGCTCGACATCCACCGCGTCCGCGTCGACCTCAATCGAACCCTGCGCGACGTCTATCTACGGGCACACCGAATCTGGCGCGCCCGCGCCAACCTCGTCACACCGACGACCAAGGACCCCACCGACCCAGTGGCCCGCCGCAACGCCGAGATCACCGACGCCGCCGACGACGCGTGGAACACGCTGGTGACGCTGGTGCGCCAACTCCAGAGCTACCGCCAGGCCCTCATCCCCGTCGACATCATCCGAGCCGAGATCGCAGCGCTGCAACAGAGCAGCATGCGCATCAGCGACGACGCCGTCCGACAGCTGCACGTCGATGCCGCCGGCAACGAGCTGCACGCCGGCGCGCTCGGCGCCGCCACCCGCGAGCTGGCCGACCTCAACGCCAACCTCGCGGCGCGGCTAGCGACGCTGCGCCACAGCCTCACCACCGCGACCAACGGACTCGCCCTACGTGCGCCATAACGCCCCAACCCCGCAACGAAAGCGCGCCATGACTCACGACACCCTCGCCGTCAACCACCGCCTGATCGGACTCGAGGCCACCGACTCAGATCCCCCCTCGGATGTCCGCCGATTCTCACCCCGCCACCCCGCACAGGAGACCCACCAGCTCATGGCACCCACCACCATCACCTTCCGCACCGACCGCGGAGTGATCTCCTACAGCGCCCTGGAACGGCCGCAGTCCGACGAACCCGGCGGCATAGCCGGAGGCCTGCTGGGCGGCGAACCTGCCCTCGTCGCCATCGTGCGCGAAATCCTGGCCGGCAGCCTGCCCAAGTCAGTCCGCGTCGCCGAACCCAACCTCGACTACGTGTTCACCCCCGGCCGCGACACCGCCGCCGACGTCGCCGCAGCCATGCTCGTCGCCGGCAACGGCAGAGGCAGACTGTCCGACGCTGGCTGGGATGCCCTCGACGCCGCGATGACCGACCAACCGGAACGCGGACCCGACAGCCCCGCCATCCACTGATGTGCCGCGCAGTAGTCGAGGGCGGGCGTCGCTGCCCCTGCACCCGTGGCGATCGGCGCCGCGCCTACCAACGGCTGCGCTACGCCGCTCGCCAAGCCGCCGCAACCGCCACGCAGGACGCGCACACCGACACAGCCGCCCAGACCGCCCCAGCCGAGTCCAGCCTCGCCGCGGAGGACCGGCGCGCCGAGACGGCCGCCGCGGTCGACGCCGCCTTGGCCGCGCTACGCGAACACAGCGACGATCCCGCCGTCGGCGAGGCGTACCTCGCGGCAGTCCTGGACCACGGCACCGTCTTGCGTGACACCGCCGCCCACAAAATCGAGCAGGCCTATGCCGCGCGCGGCCTCGACGACGCCGCGGTCGAGGCCGAAACCGCAGCCGTCGCCGAGGAACTCAAGCGTCTCGAAGACGAATGGGCCGAAACCCGCAAGCACTCCAACGACCATCTCACCGCCGACGGCGCCTCGTTCACAGCCGACGGCGCGGCAGCAATCGACGCCGCTCGCAACGCCTACGCCGCGCGGAAGCAAGAGATCTACCGCCGCGCCATGAACCGGTCCAAGGAAATCAACGAACAACGCATCGAGATCGCCAAACAGGCCTACTACGACGAACTCTCACAGGAGAGGCAGTTCGGCGGCCCAGCGGCGGCCGCGTTCGTGCCCACCAACACCAAAAAGATGACCCGCGCCGACCGCGCACTGTTCACCAGCTGCGTCGGCCTGTACCCCGACGAGATGGTCGAGCGCGCCGCCGGACTGGGCGACATGCTCGCCAAACGCTCCAAGGCGCGCGCGCACTACAGCGCCGGCGCCGCTCAGCGCAGCCGGCGCAGCCACACCGAGGTGTTCGACCTGGAAGATGCGTTGCAATCCGGGCGATTCCGGTTCAATCACTTTGTCAGTTCGCCCGACGAGGCGGCCCGCGGCGGCGGCGGAATCCGCGATCGCTACAGCACCGGCCGCGCCTTCGTTGCGCGCACCCAGGACAACGAACGCAAGGTGAGGGAACTGGTCGCCCGCCACAACGAAGGCCGCCGCCAACACGCCACCATCGAATACGCGACCATCGAGCCCGCCGACGGGGGAGAACCCTACGACGTCATCTACGTCAAGGGTCCACGCAAACGCGTCGTCACCGAAGTGACCGGCGTGAGTGCCGAACTGACGTTCAGCGATTCCTCTTCGATGACCCACGAGCTGGGCCACCGAATGGAGGACCGTAACCCCGAGATCTCCGTCGCCACCAAGGCCTTCCTCAAACGCCGCACCGCCGGACTGGCACCGGAGCGCTACGCCAAAGGGGAGATGGTCGTCGCCGACGGCTTCGCCGATCGCTACATGGGCAAGGACTACCCAGGGCATCACACCGAACTGCTGTCATGCGGCATGGAGGCCATCACCCACGGCCGTTTCGGAGGACTCACCGGCCGGCCCACCGCCTTCCTGCCCGGCCCCGGCGGGCTCAGCCTCGCCGACCGCGCCAACCGACCCAAAGCCGACCCTGAGCACCTGGCGCTCGTCCTGGGCCTCCTCGCGGTGGCCAACAAACGCCTCGACTGAACCAACCAGCCAGCCTCGGGGCACACGCGCGAGGAGTCGGGGACAAGGAAACACCTGCTGACGGGCCTATCACCATGGCCGGGTGGTCGTGATGGCCTCGGGCTCCACCCACAATTGCAGCGGAAGGTGAGCCACCCCGTTCGTGCTGGTCGCCGGTACGCACACCCACGCGAGCCAGCCGCCGTCCGCACGGCGCACCCAGGCCCGCAAGGTCCCTTCCATCCATGGCTCCAGGCGCAAGCCGCCACCCTTGACCCACAGCGGTAATTGGTCTTGACGCCGTCCGCACGAGCCAAGGCCGGGGAACACTCGCAGCATGTCGATCCACACCGGCCGGCGGTCGACCCGGAACAAGGTGCGATAGGGACCGGCGGCCGACCAGCCGGTGAAGTCGGGCTCGGTCATGGCAGATGATCCGCCGCCCGGTGTGCACGCATGTTGCGCTCGTCGAAGGCCAACGCGACGCATTCTGACCCCTGCTCTGGGGTGAAGTGAGTGTGATCGCAGGTCACGCACGTATGCGTGCGGTGCGAGCGGCCACATCCGCACGCCTGAGTACCGACCAGCACCGCCCTCGGGCCCAGCTCGGCACCACAGGCGCGACAGCGGGGGGGTCGCTCTTCAGCCCACCCGCGCGCCGTCTTACGCAGCCGGATGCGTGACTCCGGGTCGAGAGGCGTCACCACCCACTCGAGAATACTAGAACGCATGTTCGATATTTCGGGAGGTGGCGGGCCGCGAGGCTCACCCCTCTGCGAGAGCGTGAGCACAACGCCTACTTGTGGACACGCACAAGTATCGCTTGTGGGTGTCCGAGCTGCTCGATAGCATCCCGATGTGCTCATGGCCCAGCTCGCGGAGGTGATGGTGTGACCAGTGGAGACCCCACCGTCGCGCTCATTCAAGCTGCGGCGCAACGCGATGCCGATACTTTCGCCGCCAAGATGGCCGACTCGTCCCTAGAGGCGGCCGTGGACATCTGGCTACGGCGCATCGCGCGGCGCAAGGTCACCGCGGCTGGCCGTGCGCGCCTGGTTCGCGCCGTGGAACGCGGCCATGCCGCCGAAACGAAAGCCGTCCAACTCACCCGCGCCGCGCTGCTGCGTAAGGCGGGTCTGGATGAACGGCCGGCGGCAGCCGCTGCGATCGCCGCCGGGGCCACTTACACCGAGGTCGGCGCCGTACTGGGGATGACCCAGCAAGGGGCGAGTGCCCGCGTCCGCCCGTACTTGGCGGCACTGAGCGCCGAGGGAGAGGTGACGTGAACCCCGCCTCCACCGACGTCGATCGCCACGTCGTCATCGTGACGGCGGCGGGGTCCTTCACGACGGCCGGCGAACGGCTGACCGGCCCCGTCGACACCACCGACAAGCTAGAGAAGCTGATCGACTGGGCGATACGCCGCGGCGGCCTGCAGCCGTTGCCCGGCGCCACCGACGACGCGGGCGAGCCCGCGCGGATCTGGCTGACCGGTAGGGCAGGCGACGTGCTGGCCGGGCACTCCACCAACACGGCGGCCGACGGTGCCGACACAGCCCAACAGCTCGGGCAAACGCTCGCGCCGCTGCTCACCCGAGGGTGGGAACTCAGCGCCCGCCCCACTTCGGCGCTGCTACTCACCCGAGTCCAAGGGGCGCAACGTGTTTCGGTGGAAGTCCTCGCTGAACAGCTGCCATGGCTGGCGGCGGGGGACAAGGCCTGCGGCGATGATCCCGCAGAAATCGGTCGACGCCTGCGGCTGTGGTACGAAGCAATCGGCACGTTGCCCGCCGCCAGTGGTACGGCCACCGCTGCGGTCCTCGCCGACCACATCATGCGGGCCCGCACCGGCCGGCGCGGCGCCGTGGTCACCACGGCTGGCTCGCTTCCCGCGTGGGCGCACCCCGAGACCCGCATCCAGCCGACATGGTGTGCATCCGCAGCCGAAGTCGAGCAGGAATTCGAACGCTCCGATGACCTGGTCTGCCTCACCCAGCAGTGCCCCCAGCTCGCGTCGGCCGGCATGCTGACCCTCGGGTACGGCCAACCCCAGGTCCTCAACGGCGCTGCCGCCGCGGCCTCCGCCGTCGAACCGAAACGCCCCTTCGGACTCTGGCGTCTCACCTTGCCGGCCGCCGAAGACCTGACGGTGCCGGCGATGCTTCCGGCCCCGCACCCGCAGATGCGCGCCGCCGAAGCCGTGCAGACATGGGTCACCACCGAAGATCTCGACGGCCTGGCCAAAGACATCCGCGACGGGGGAGCAGGTCTGAGCGCTGACAAGCTCGGCGTCGACGAGGCGATCGTCTGGCCGCAGCAGAGCCGGGTCTTGGAAGCATGGGCGACCAGACTGCGGGAAGCCAGAGAAACGTTCCGTGACGAAACGGCGCTGCAGTGGTTGGTCGAGTCCGCCGCGACCGACTACCTCACGTCGCTGGCCGATCCCGAGATGTGGACCGAGGAGGCGTGGGCCCACCACTACCAGCCGGCGTGGGCGGCGGCGATCGCGACTCATATCCGGTTCCGTGGGCGACGCGCCGCCATGCGGCTCTCCCGCGAGTTCCGCGAGTGGCCGGTCTACGTTCGCGACGCCGCGATGATCTACACACCCACACGCGACCAGGCCACCGGCGCGTCAGTTGACCTGTCGGACAGTCACACTCGGCTGGGGCGTCTCGTGGCCACTCATCACGCCACGTTGACCGACAAGATCGTACTGGCGATCCTGCTCGCAGAGTCCCGCGACGACGTCGCCGCGGCGTTGACCGGGGCCCTCGGAATGAATGCCGACGCACCCGAGGTGCCCGCGGCGGCGCCGGTCGGCCACCCCGCCCCGGTCACAGAGGAACCCGCCTCCGCCACCGACGAAGCCGAGCAGGGCCCAACCGACGCGCCCGAAGCGCTCGAAGCCGCGGCGCCGGCCGACGAAGAGGCGACACCCCTCACGAATACCCGCCGGCGATCGGAGACCCCCGATAAAGCAGTCGCGGGCGGGGCACCGGCAGCGGTGCTGCACACCGACGGATTGTGGCTGACCGACGGAACGCACATCACCCTCGATGAGCCCATCCAGCATGTCGGCCACGTTGCCGAGCTGGCCTACACCCACCACATCGGCTACCAGTTGACACCGAAATTCGCTGAGCCCGGACAGATCTGGATCACTGAAGACGCCTGTGAAGCATTCGGCATCGACATCGAAGCGATCAGCCGACGCGATCGCGCCAAGTCGCTGCGGCAGTTGACCGAAGGTATCGACTTTGTGACCCTGGCCGTCAAGGAAGGGTGGAGCCTCGGCGGCGCCGGCGAAGACCCCACCGCCCATCGACTCGGCACCTGGACGCGGGTCTACCGCGAAGACAAGCGCGGCGTGATGATTGCGCTCATCCCCGGAATGGGCGACAACGCCGACGAAATGCCCATCCTCACAGACGATCCCACCCCTGCCCAGATTGCACGACGACTTCAACTGCTCGCCGACGCGTTGCGCTTCCCCTGGAAGATCAACGCGGGGGTCACTGCCGTCGACCTTATGCTGCAGACCCGCACCAAGACCTGGTCACCCCAGGAATGGAAGACCGTCGTATTCGCCCCATCGACGACCAGTCCACCATTCGGCATCGGCGACGTCGAATCCGACTTCGACTGGTCACGCCCACCCACCGCCGACGAAGGGCAGCGCCGCTACCTGCACGCCTACGACCGCGGCGGCTCCTACGTCGCCGGCATCGCCGGACTCGAACTGCCCATCGGCGCGCCCGTACACCACCCCGAGGGCACCGCCTTCGATGCCAAGACACCGGGATACTGGCTCACTGACATCCCCGAATCCAGCGATTGGCGCATGCCATATGTGCTCAACCCCAGAGGAATTCAGTTCACCGGACCCAAATGGGTGACCACACCGACATTGGAGCGTGCCATCGCACTGGGCTACCAACCCGAGATTCAGGAAGCCTGGACCTGGCCGCAGCACGGCCGCGTCCTCCTCGGCTGGTACGAACGGTTTCGCGACGCGAGCAGCGCCCTGGACACCGATGACCCCGACGCGCAAGCCGCCCGCAACCAAGCCAAAGTGATCCGCACCCACGGCATCGGCATCATCGGCTCCGACGAACACCTCAAGGGCAAGACGGCCTACAGCCCCGAGCGGCGCCTGCACGTGCTGGCCAAGGCGAAGGCCAACATCGTCTACCGGCTACAACAGATCGGAGAGAAGACCGGACACTGGCCGCTGGCGGTCGCCACCGACACCGTCGTCTACGCCTCCGACGACCCGAACCCCACCACCGCCTGGCCTGGTGAACCCTCGACATACGGACGTGGCTTCGGCCAGTACAAACACGAAGGATCGGCCCTGCTGGCCGATCACCTCGACTACCTCAATGGCCGCGACTACCGCGGCAAACGCGACCTGATCCCCGCGAAGGAATGGTCACCCGCCGCCCACGATGACGGGAGCCGCTGATGGCCCGCAACAACCGACGCCGCAGCAGAATCGACGCCAACGACCTCGCCGGATACGGATCGGTCGCCAAGGGAACCGTGAACGTCGACCGCGCAGCCCGCGGCCTTGGCGTCTCCAAAACCGAAGTTCGCCAAGCCGTTCGACGCGCCGAGGCAGCGCAGACGAACACCTTCTACCGACGGATCTCCGGTCGGACCGAGGCGGACTCCACCGAAGGACGCAGCACCCGCGGCATGCTGCAAGCTGTGTTCGGTCGCGGCCCCCGCGGCGGTGCCGTCGACGCCCGAGCCGCCGCGCAGTCCCTCGGGGTCTCACCGGGAACCGTGCGGCGGTGGGCAGCCGGCACGCAGCAGCCCTCACCTGACCGGCTCTCGGCGATCCGGCGGGCGGCACGCAAAGCCACCACCACCAAACGAGGCCGCCGCTCGGCCACGGAGAACTTCCGGGCCAGCACCCAGGGCAGCCAAGCGCTGCGCGGGGGAAGCAAGATCTGGGTCAGCGGAGAGCAGGGCGTCGGCGGCTACGACCAGGGATACGCCCGAGACCGCAGAGTGGCCACCGACATCAGCCCCAGCGAGATCGAAGCCATGCTGCGCGCCTACGAGGACGGAGGCGACGACGGGCTGCGGGACTGGCTCACGGGCTTCTTCGACGACAAGTACGTGGCCGGTTGGGATTTCGTCACCATCGAAGACTTCGGGATCGGTACGCCCGGATGAGCGGGATACGGCCGGCGCGCGCTCCGCAGTGGACGCGTCGCCGGCTCGTGGCGATGCTGCTGGAATGCTACGGACCAACCCCGCGCGGCTCGGTCGACGTCGCAGCGGTGGCGCATTACGCCGCCGTGTCGCCCTCGACGGTGCGTCGTTGGCTGGGCAAGCCGTCATCGGGATCACGCAGAGTAGCGATCCCCAAACTGCGGCTGCGTCAACTTCAGTGCGGGCCAGAAGAAGTCGAGCGTCGCAATGAACAGCAGTACCGGCATGCGCTGGCGGCGATGGCGTCGATCGACGACGAGGCCAAGATCGTTCCGGTGTGGCGAGAGCAAGGCTGGCTCGACCAACACAGCGTCGTCCTGCTCGCCATTCACCACCGGCCGTGGCATCAGGTCGCCGTCACCAACGGAAGTCGACGAGCTTTGAATTGGGTGCACCGACGCGGCGCCACTATCGACAACATGGTGGTGCCGACGCGGTTTCACGCCATCGTGCTCGCGCACACGGTGATGGCGCGTCAGCAGGCCTGGCGGGTTCATCCCGCGGCTCACCGCCTCGCAACAGGACGCACACAAGTCTGGATGGATGATGCTCCCGCCGTGGACTTGGCAACTCTGGCCGCGGCCTCGCTCAGAACCGCCGCAAGCGGCGACTCTGCTGGTTAGGCTCACGCCGTGGGGTTGTTCAAGCGGAACCGCAGGCTCAAGATGCCCCCTGGGTACCACGAAGAGCTGCGCGAAGAACTGGCGAGGATGTTCGTCGCACCGGACACGCCCGACGCGCGTTCACCCGGTGCGGTTCCGCCACCGCCTCCGGTGATCGCTCAACCGCCCGCTCCCACGAAACCTGAAGCGCCCGCGGCCGGGCCGGGTCATGACGCCGGCGGATCGACGCGCGTCGTCGCGCCTCAACCCCAGATCCCATCGCCGCCGACCGAGGTCGATGTTTCCCCGCTCGGCGCCCCAGCGTCACTCACGGCAGCCCGACCCGAGGACCCCAGCGTTGCTGCCGAGCCGCCGCAGGTCGAGCCGTGGCAGTTGCCGCAGTGGCAGTACACAACGAAGAGGGCGCGGCTCAACCAGCGGCAACGTAAGCGCAGGTAGAACCTTCGCCAGGTGTGCAACTGGGCAAAATTCCCAGTTGCACGGGCCGTGGTCAACGGGCCGGGGAATACGCCGCGGTGCGGCTCGCCGGATGAAGGTAGGGCGGGCGTACCGTGGCTGCGCCCGCCGCACCGGCGCTCACTGGGCCACATGCTGGGTCGTTGATGCAGCGCACTGGCGCGGTACGACCCAGCACACCCGGCTCGTGCGCGTGCCCCGCGACCCAGTGCGGGATATCTGGAGTGTCCGTCACCGACCATCTCGTCACCAGGCCCTCGCCAACGCCGCGGTGCTTTCCGATCGACGGTAGGTCGGTGAGCAGATCGCGGATGCGATCGGGGTCGCCGACAGCGCGCCAGGTCAGCATGGTGGCGGGGTGAGCCATGACGGGAACGACGCGACGTTGGTAGCGGCCGGTGCTGTCGGACACCGCCTGGCTGCCGATGACCGGACTGAGGTGTTGAAGCCGTGTGCGGTCGGTTCTTGAGGTGCGCCAACGGATGTCGGTTTCGCTGCTGTCGTCACGATGGGGATGTAGGTCGGCGAAGGTGGCCATCCAGTGCCAGTCGGGATCGCGGCCGGGGTCGCCGCAGCGGGCCAGCGGAAGCTCTAAGACCTCCGGGTCGCGATCATGTTGGTAGGTGAGGGTTTCGCCGGCTGCTCGCGCGGCCCACTTGCGGCGGTGCCATAGCACCGAGGCCAGCAGGCCGTCGAGGGCCATGCCCCACGGGCGCGAGAGCACGACGCCGTGGGGGGTGTAGGCGGTGATTTGGAGGGCGATCATGCTGGCGCTCAGCTCAATTGCGTCAGCGCGGCGATCGCGTCAGCGCGGTTGGCGCTCAGCTCGGCTGCCCAGTCGGTGTCGGGGCCGGGGAGTTCCCCGCGCTGGACGGTGGTGGAGATGGTGGCGGTGACCTGTCCGTGGCCGGCGGCAATCCGTCCGCCCAGATGCCCGTAAGCGGCGAAAGAGTCCAGGACATCGCGCACGAACGCGGTCTGGGCGGCGGTGGCGTTGGCCAGCCGCACCCACGTTTGGAGGCGGGTGCCCGCCGGTAGCGTCTCGACTCCGAATCGGCCTAGCGGACTGGAGTTCTCGTCGCGATCGGTGCTGGGTGGCTGGGCGGTGGTGGCACGGTGGTCGGACAGGTGGCTAAACGATTCCTCGGCGACACCGAGTACCGCGGGCAGCGTGGGCGTGCGTGGCGGCCGAGGCAAAAGATGGGCGAGTTCGGCGATCTCGGGGAGAACCTTGCCGACAGTGAGCAGACCGGACATGATGCGCCCGGAGGCGGCGCCGCCGAACACCGCAACTTGGGGCAGCAGAGTCTTGAGCCGGCGTTCTTGCTCGTCGGTGAGGGGCTTCGCGGACTTGGCGAGCCGCCCACCATTGGTCAGCAGGTGCGCGGCCGGGATGGGCAGTGCGGCGTCCTCGTAGTCGAGGACTGCGGCGGTCAGGGCTTCGCCGATGCGGCGCAGGATGCCGCGAAAGCTGCTGCCCGACACGATCGGAACCTGCATGACTTGCCCGGTCAGGGTGATGATCTTCTCGCGACGAAACAGTGCGAAGTTGTCAGTGCCGACCGCCGTGTAGTCCTCGCGGTGCACGATCGAGGACTGGGCCACGATGTCGATGTCGAAGTGAACCGTCAGCAGACTCACGCGCGGGCCGCCCTGCGTTCCCCGGCGACGGCCTCGGCGATGATGCGTACGCGCAAGAGGAGAGCGGGCAGGCTGTCGCGGAGGATGGCGATCACTGGCAGCGGTGGTTCGCGCAACAGGGTGGCCAATTCGAGGCGTCGATCCCTCTGCCGGGGAGACGGGGCGCCGAGCTGGCTGGAGACGTCGGACCACCACCGGTCCAGAGTGTCGGCGCGATAGGCGGCGCGACGCACCCGGCCGGGTAGCTGTTCGTCCCAGTAGGTCTTGCGATAGCGCGGGTCGGCGACCCAGCTGGTCTCCCAGTCGATGCCGTAGTGCAGCAGCAACAGCAGCCGTTCGGCGGTGTCCGCGGCGCGACCCGGATCATCGCCATCGAGGTCCTGCGCGCGCTGGGGGTCGATGAACGGTGGCAGCTCGGGCACCGCGGCCCGCCACACCTGAGTGGGGGTGGGGGCGGTCGTCATGGCGCGAAGCGTAGCGGCCGGCGCTGTCACCGCCGGGGATTGTGCCGCGGCCTACTGCGGCGCCGGCATCGGGTTGGTGAGCACGCGAGCAGCTGCCCACAACGGGGGGACGGTGCGCCACGGCTGCAACGCCGACCAGGCGGCAAGGATGCGTGGCCAGCGATCGGAGGGCTGCTCGCCGAGCAACCGTGACGGCGGTGCTGAGCGGCTCAGTTGCGGCCAGGTTGCCCCGACCGTGGTGCGCAGCCAGGCCAGGTCGGTTAGCCGTGTCGCGGCCGCGGCGTCCCACTTGAGGACCAGGCCGTCGGTGGCGAGGTGTCCCCACTCCGCGGTGGGCAGAATGTGTCGGCGCCGCGCGGTCGGCAACACCACAGCCTGAGTCGCCGGTAGTGGGCCCGCGGCCAGGGTGTCGCCCAGTGCGGCGCCGGCGGAGTACTCCGTCACCGTGGTGGTGGTGATGAGCAGGGAGGGTTGGCTGGTGGGCTGGCGGCTGTAGGCCCACGCACACGGCACACACAACCGGCGGGACCCGAAGGGCCAGGCGTCGAAGGCGGTGAACTTCTCGGAGATGATGCGGGCGCTGGTGACGGTGGGCCCCTCGGCGCCGCAACGACCGCAGCGACCATCCACCGGTGTGGGTGCATCGACGTTGGGCCGGCCGGCGGCAACCCACGCCGCGGCGGCGGGATCGGAAAGCATGCGTGATCAGGGTATGCCCGAGAGGTGAGATCGCCGTCGGTGTCCGTCGGCCGCGTTAGGTTCGCCGCATGGCCACACTGACTCGGCTCGACGTGATCGCTGATCATCTGCGTCGAGATGCGTCCATCGCCGAACAATTCGCGCTCTGGTTGGGACGGCAGGGCTTGCCTAGTGTCACGGCGTTGCGGAAGGCCGACGCCTATCGACGCTGGTGTGTGGCGACGCGCTCCGCCTTGCTCGACGTCAGTGTCGATCTGCCCGTGGACGTTGAGGACTTGGAACGGGAGTGGGAGGTGCGGGCTTCTGAATCGGAGATCAAGGCCGCAGGCCACTCGGGACACGTAGCTCTTCTCCTAGTGGTGTTCGGTGCGCTGTTGTTCGGGGTGATCTGGGTTCTGACCGGCGCCTACGTCCAGGCTGCGGCCGCGGGCGCTGTGGGGTTGGTCGCCTTCGTGTGTCTGAAGCGCGCTCGGACGGCGCTCATCGTCGGTCCTCAGGCAGCGCCGCCGCCGATGTGGATGGACGTACCGAGACGGTGACCCGGTGTCCGGCAGCGGCCGTAAAGTAAGAAGCACGAAACGCACACAGGGGTCGGGTGAAGGTTCGCCCTGGAGGCGGCTCCCGGTGGCTGGGCACAGCTGGCGGGGGCCGTCTCCCTCCACGTCAGCTACGTTCTCTCATCGTCGGTTTTCGTGTGAGTTCGGTCGGCGTCGAGGGGGGCTGGCGTTGTCTGGGTCGAGTTGGGGATCAAGGAGCCTTTCCCTGCCGCGTCGGTGTCGATCAACGTGACGTGTTTGTGTGAAGGGCCTCTGGCTGAGAACTGAAGCCCTGGTGAGGGATACGAGATCAGACCAAGAGCTTCGTCACGAAATTCGCGGATGGCCCGGAAGTCTTTACGCTTGGTCACCCATCGCAAGTAGGCGACGTCGTCGACGCGGCGGAGGCAATCCAGTACGCCGTTGGCGAGTTGCGAAGAATCGACTCGACGTTGCCCCTGCAGGTCGTGAAGAACCCACCAGGCGACGTTTGGGGCCAGAGTTTTGGCGTTGGGTCGCCCCAGCACGGCATGCCGAATACTGCCGCGGAATCTGGATTCTAGAAATCCAACGACACCTCGGTCGCGGACCGTAGCTGGCCACTGGATGTCGTACTGGCCCTCCGGTTCTGGAGGTCTTTTGGGTTTTCCGCCTGTCACGGTGATGAGGAGTTCGGGGCCGCGTTTGACGACGAATTCCGGATGCGTTGAGGGCTCTTGGGGCTGCCACTCGTAGGTCGATGTTTGAGGCCGAGAGGGAATATCCGTGCGGACGTCCGGGTAGGCGTCTTCGCTGAAGAGCCACTCCAGCACGTCTTCGGCTTTGCTCCAGCCCTGCCTTCCAATCATCGGGTTACGTCGTCCCTCGAAGTACATGGCATAGAGGACATGCGCGAGGCGGTGTTCCCGAATCCGTAGTTGGCGCAGGACGGCCGAGCGCACTTCGTGGTCGTAGATCGCTGAAATTGGGCCTTGGTGGGGTTTTCCGGTTTGGGCTAATCGGCTCTTGATGACCTTGTCGTACTCCTCGCCTTCGAGGAACTTCGCTCGCTCGGGCACCACCTCGAAGCGCAGGTATGAGATGGCGCCGTTTACCACGTCAGCGATCTCTGCCTCCGACAAGCGGCCCATTACCGCCTGGGTGACCTCATCTTGTAGTCGTTCTGGCTGGAAGGGGACGCTCTGGACTTGTCCATCGCCGGAATGTCGTAGGTGCACGTCTTCTGTGAGGCGCAGCCCGATCCGACGTTCCTCAGTCTGGAATCTGTGGCCCTGTGCTTTGCACACCCGTTTTCGCAGGGTCTGAGCCTGTCGAGGGGTGCTGTCGGAAACATTGGTATCACTTCCACATATTGGGCATTGCATGGATTGCAGCCTAGGAAAATCGGCCAATCTTCCACATGTGGATTCGCCGTTTCAGCTGGCCCGATATATGGATTGATCGCTGTCCGCGGCGTACCTTGCGGCATCGAAAAGTGGGAATAACTGCACGTCAGAGGCATATACCGGGCAGTAACAGCCCTTGTCTCCGGGCTTGCCGGACGGCATACTTTCTCATTGAGAGCGAAACAGCCTGGCCCTTCGCAATCACGCGCCGACTCCCACATGTGGGCGTCATGGTGGTCCGGCGGCCCACTATCTGACCAGCGAGCCACCGGACCACATTTCTGACGGCGACGACGTCGCCACTTCCTATCGAATCCCTGCCTCCAAGCATGAGAACGAAGAAAGCGGTGTCAGTATGACTGAACAACCACTGGAACCACCAGTCAAAAAGCCCTGGTCGACGGTAACGATTGTGCCTGTCGGGCAGATGAGGCATGAAATTGCCCGCGCGACAATGGCGATCACGGCCGATGCGGTCCTCAACCCGGCGGCGTTCGCGCTCCAAGCGCGCCGCGCCACCGCCCTGCTTCCCGTAGAACTGCGGGAACAGATGGAGGACTTCATCGTCTACGGCGACGGCGGCCTGGTGCTCACCGGCGTCATCGTCGGTGACGCGCCGCCGACGCCGGAATCGGCGATCAACGACATCACCCACAAGACGCTGCTGGCTAAAGAGTTGGCAGTGGTCCTTTCCGTGATCTGCCACCTGGCGGGTTTTCGAGCGGAATCCGGTGGGGCGTTGATTCAGTCGCTGCTGCCTACCAAGGCGGATCGCTACGAACAGACGTCGACGGGCAGTCATGCCGAGTTGTTGGCGCACACCGAGCAAGCGTTCAGCGACTTCCGTCCCGATTATTTGGGGCTGGCGTGCTTCAGGGGTGATCCGCACGCGATCACCTACCTGTTGTCCGCCAGGGCTCTGGTTCGGCATCTGCCGGGGCGCGCGATCGAACTCCTGCAGGACAAGGCGTACTACACCGGTGTGGACACCTCGTTCATCCGTGGCGGAGCGGTGGCCGAGGACCGGGGACCGATGGCGGTTCTCGGTGGGCCATTGGGTGATCCGCTGCTGCGGTATGACGGCGAGCTGATGTACAGTCCGAGCCCTGAGCACCAGGAGGCGCTGGAGCTGGTACATGCGGTCTACCTGGAGCGCCGCGTCGGTGTGGCTCTCAAGGCGGGCGACATCTTGGTGGTCGACAACTCCCGGTCGATCCACGGGCGGAGCCCGTTCCGGCCGCAGTGGGACCGGGGTGACAGGTACATCTGCCGGGCGCAAGGCCACGCGAGTCTCGCTTCGACTCGTCGTGTCCGCCTAGATGGCTCGCCAGTGATCGAATCCGAAGGTAGTTAGCGCTCCTTCCTCACCCAGATGGGGGTCGGCCTAGGTGCCGGCCCCCTCGTCATGTCGAGCCGCGGCACATCCCGCTCGGTGTCCACTTCGGGCCATACACTGCCGTTGATCAGCCAGCTACGGAAGTCTGAGACCGCGTGGGCGCCAAGACCGCCAGACCGAACAGGGAGCAGCCCGTCGTCGTTGACGTCGAGGGCGGCGTCATCGCTGCGCGGGACGTGAAGGCTGCTCGCGAGATGGCCGAAGACGCGATGACCGAGCGCGATTTTCAGCGACTGGCCAACCAGATCACCGACGAACTCCGCGACAGCGATTCGACATTGACTCGGGCAGCACGCGACCGCGATCGCGCCACACCTCGAGACGTGAGCCACGTCGACTCCGAACGGCTGCGCGGCGAGCTGCCGGCGCGCGAGGAGTTCCGCGAGACCTTGAGCGGGCGGCAACGCAAGATCCGTTCGGCAACCAAGAACCAAGTCATGGCCGCGGCCCCGGCGTCGCAGCACGCGGCGATCGCGAGCCTGCTCTCCGGCGAGGACCCCACTGAATGGCGTCGGGTCAACGAACGGCTGCACCACGCCGCCGGTGACGCCCAGCAGCTGGATGACAGCGACCGCGCGAAGGTGCAGCGCCTTGATCGGGCCATCCAGTCCTACGAACGGCTCAACGACCGCACCCACCGGGTCTACGTCGCGGTGAAGCTGCCCGACAACCACCGCGATGTCGCCATGCCCGAGGACTTGCCGGCGAACCTGCAACCGGGCGCCACTGTGGCCTTCGACCAGTTCACCGTGAGCCGGCACAACCTGCACGAGACGCCAGGACACGACAGTTCCCGCTACGTGGTCTTCGAGATGGTGACCAGCCGCGGCATGTACATGGGCCGCTCCGACAGCGTGGAAGACACCACGCACGTGCTACCGCGGGGAATGCAGTTCGAGGTGGCGTCGGCCGAACACGTCGCGTACGCAACCCGATCCGGGGGCTTCAACGAACGCGTCGTACTGCAACTAAGGGAGCGCTGATGAGCCCCACCGAATGGATCGTGCATCCGAACCGCTCCGACATCGGGCCCGACGAGCCCGGACAGAACGGTCATTTCCGCTCCGTTTCTCGGCCTCGGTCGCGGGTGAAAGTGTCGAAGTGCTTCGCGCAGGTCACGCTGCCACACAAGCTGGCCGGCGTTGCTGATCCCGACGGCACCATCACCTTCGGCGGCCCTGACTGGTGGTTCGTCGTCGGCGCGGCCCGGACCTTCGCCAAAACTCACGTCGACTCCGACGTTCCGCCGCCGTTCGGGTTCAAGCGGGGCGGGCAGTGGCTGTGGTGGGACAACACCACCAGCGAGGAGTCGATCCTCGACGGACCTGACGGCATCGAGTACGTCCGCGAGTACCTCGACCGACTGTTCCCCAAGTTCGCTATCACCGTCAGCGACGCCCGATGACCGCGGCGCCGGCCGGCCTGGACGTGCACACCCTGCGCGGCATCGCCGCCCGCCGGCGTGGCGCCAAGGCTCACCAGCCGCTGCTCGACCGGATCGCCGAACACCTCGACGAGCACGACGGCTTCGTATCGTGGAGCGGCGGAAAGGATTCAACCGTCGTCGTCGATCTCGCCCGCCAGGTCGACCCGCACATTCCGGTGGTGTTCTTCGACAGCGGACTGCAGTTTCCCGAGACGCTGCATTACCTGGAGGACCTCGCCGAAGCGTGGCAGCTGAACTATCACGTCATCACCGCCGAGCCTGACCTGCTGACGGTGCTCATCGCCGGCGGGGGCTTCGACCACGACGCCGTGGATCGACAGCTACGTGGGCAACTCGCTGACATCATGATCACCGGGCCCGCGGCCGAAGCCCACAGTCGTTACGGCCGGGGCTCGCTGTGGGGGGTGCGCGCCGAGGAGTCCCACGGCAGGCGGATGCTCTACCGACGTGGCCTGGCCGCTGAAACCCGTGCTCGGCAACAAAGTTCGCGCAGTGAGGTCCGCGCTCAAGCTGGTGGTGTCGTGCGGAGGGCCGACGGCACGATCACCTACGGGCCGATCTGGGACTGGCAACGCTCGCACGTCTTCGAGTACTTGGCCGGGCGCGGCATCGAGCCGAATCCGCTCTACCGCAAGCTCGCCGAACTCGGCGTCCCCGAGCAGCAGATCCGGGTCGACTCGATCATCGACGCCTCCAAGCTGTCCAACGGGCACATCGCCTGGCTCCAGGCCGGTTGGCCAGAGCTTTTCGACCGCCTCAAGAGCGTTCTGCCGCGTTTGACGGAGTGGACATGAACGACACCGCCGGCCAACAGCCGGAGGAGGCTGTTGATGGCGGGGGTGGGCGACGGATAAGTGTCAGTGACGACCGGCGCGAATTAACCATCGAGTCGGAGCAGGGGCACCGGGCGGTGTACCGGTCCGCTCGGGCCGACGGGTTCACCGAGGCCGACCTCGTCGCAGCCCACACGGTCGCCTTCAGTGCTCGAATCAGCGGACAGGTCAACCGGAGCCGTCAGCTTCGGGTGGGTCCCTGGGTGGTGGACATGCACGTGAACACCGGGCCGCCGACGTGGTGGCGACCTCGGATGGAGATCGGCGCCGATCGGGTGCTGGCGGGCTGGTTGCGCATGCTTGTGGCGGTCGTATGGGAGCGATCGCAGCCGTCAGCCAGCGGTTAAGGGGCGGCGTCGCACTTCAGCGGTAGCATCGTGGTGGAAGGGCAGGCCAAGACGGGTCGGCCCGACATCTCCGGAAGGGAGAAGGAATCATGACTGTAGGACTGGCGGACGTGTTGCCCGCCGCTGTCTACATCCAGGAGGACGACATCGACGAGCCGCCCTACTTGTGGTCGGACCTGATCGCTCGACGCAACGCGCTGAGCTTGCGGGTCGAGGACCTGGTGCCTGTGCTGCGGGTCGACCTGCGCAAGTATCGGTCGAGGGAGACAGGCGCGCTCGAAGTCGGCCCGGATCTCGTCGACGAGCTGATCGCCATGGAGGAGTTCGTCGACGACGAGGTTGCACGGCTGGTCGCGACCGCGCCGGCTGACGGCATCGTGGTGCTGCAGGCCGTGGTCGACCAGGCGGATTTCGAGGAAGCGCACCCGGATGCCCGGACGGTTCGGGATCTCGTTCCTTACCCGTTGTCGCTGCAGCACGTCGCGGTCGGCCGCGCAGCAGCGCAGCTGAGCCGGCAGGGCCGGGACGTGCAGGTGTATCGCGGAGAGCAGCGAGGAGACTTGACCGTCCGCCGGCTGGCGTGCGGTCTGCTGAAAGAGGAGACGGCGCGGCTGCTGGGCATCGACGCCAAGAAGTACGCAAAATTCGAGCGCAGCACCGCGGCGCCGCCGGCAGGGTTGGTAGCCGAACTGCAGGCCGTCGATGACTTCATCGTCGACAGCTCCGGCCAGCTCGACGTCACCGACGTCGACGGGGTCAGCATCGTAGTGATGATCGACGACCAGGCCGAGTTCGAGCGGACCTATCCGCAGGCCCGCACCAAGCGTGATGGGACGGTCTTCCCGCGGCGCGTGCACCGAGTGGCAGCTGCGCGTCGGGCGCACGAACTGGAGGCTGCCGGCAGATCGGCCCGGATACTCGTGGCGGAAGACTAGGCGTGGAGTACGCCCGGATCATCACCCTTTGACAAGACGATAAGCCACCCACTCCCCACCCGGCACAGGGGTGGGGAGTGGGTGGCCAAAAGGGTTGCCCTTCCGCAGGTTTCGGCGTGTCATTGTGTCGGTGGTGAATCGTAGAATCGTGATGTTGGGGCTTGCCGATGGGGCGGGCCACTGAGCCCAGGGAAGGGGCTTGATCATGGGGATTCAGAAACCGCAGAGGTCGGAGGCATCTGCGTTCCGCGCCGAAGTTTTGGCCGACACACGGGCGAAGATCGCGGCGCACGGGTGGACGGTGATCGCGGTGTTTCCCACGGCGGATGATCCGGGGCCGTCGTTCGCGTACACGGTGGGCCTGTCGGAGCGGGGTCTGCCGGAGCTGTCGGTGTACGGGCTGCCGGGACGGGTGGCGCACAGCCTGCTTAACGAGGTGGCTCGCCGGATGGTCGCGTCGGCTGTGGGCCTGGCGACCGGCGAGCGCGTCGAGGGTGTCTTGGCCGACGACATGGCGTTGGTGGCGGTGGCGATGAGCGATGCCAGGGAGCTGAACCTGGTGCGGGAAATCTATGGGTCGGTCGCGGCCGCGGTGCAGGTGGTGTGGCCCGATGGCGCCGGGGTGCTGCCATGGGAAAAGGGCAGCCGGGTGACGGAGGATGACCAGCCAGTGCGGGGCCGCCCTCCGCAGGCTCGACCGCTGTATCACGCTAGCCGGTTGCCGGTGACCACCGCGCAAGAGCTTGCCGACCTTATCGGCGATCAGCCGCGCCGGTCGCTGTTGGACAGTGACGGTGCGGAGCCGCAGGAGGACAACAACATCCGCGCAGGGTGGGCAGCTAGGGCGCTGGTGGCTTATGCCCAGCACGTGGGCGGTGCCAGCTTGAGTGAGGAGATTGAGGTGGCCGCAGGCGACCTCCTGGGGGATTTGCGGCACCTGTTCGATGCGCTGGGCGTCGATTGGGACGCTGCGGTGGAGGCCTCTGGCGGTCACTATCGGGCGGAGATCTTCGGCGAGCTTTAGCGCTGCTGGTGGCAGTCAGGGAGTGTCGTGGTCCTCCACCGGCAACGCTGCTCGCGAGGCCCGGAGATATGTTAAATGCACTGCCGCCCTTGGTGATTAGCGAATTCCTGTCGGTGGCGTTGGGTAGTGTGATGAGGGTAAGGGCAAGCCGTTGGGGGCAGGCCCACTCACCCGAACTGGGGGCTGTTGATGGTCGTTGTTGTTTATGTCGAGGACGCCGATCCGGTGGACGTCGAACTCCGATTGAAGGGCGAGCTGGTGGCGGCGTACAACGCGGCGCACGCAGAGTGGGTTCGGCGGGCCATCGCGGAGGTCGAGGGGCAGATCGCGTGGCTGGAATCTGAGGCCGCAGAAGTTGCGCTGGCAGAGGCCGCCGCCGAGCACGCGGACGACCTCTGGGCCGACTACGACTTGGGCATCCCAGCGTGATCGCAAGTTAGCCGGGAAGGTGGTGGTGTTGCGCTTAGGCGACACCACCACCCCACCCGGCACGGGGTGGGGTGGTGGTGTGAAAGGCGCTGCGGTACCGACCGATTGATGATGATTGGCGGTTGTGGTCGAGCGTGTTTGTCGGTGGGGGCCGGTAGTGTCCTGTGATGTGAGGACGGGCCATCGGGGCCGGTCCAATGTTCCCTCGGGAGGGGATTCGGCGATGACCGATTTGGATACGACTGTCACTGTGATCGACGCGGCGGCACGCGCTCACGTGCCGGTGCTGCTGTGGAGTGATCCCGGCATGGGGAAGAGCTCAATCGTGCGCTCGCTGGCCGCTGCCGATGGGGTGCCGGTGGAGACGGTGATCGGTTCGCAGCGTGAGCCGGTGGACATAGCGGGTTGGCCGGTGGTCGCCGATGGTGCCGTGCAGACCCTCGCGTTACCCGATTGGGCCAAAACGCTTTTGGACGCCAACGGCGGCTACCTGCTGTTGGACGAGATTTCGACATGCTCGGCGTCCGTGCAGGCCGCGATGCTGACGGTGGCCTTGGAACGGGTGGTGGGCCGCACCAAACTTCCCGATGAAGTGCGCATCGTCGCTGCGGCCAATCCTCCCGACCGCAGTGCCGGTGGCGTAGACCTTACGCCACCGATGGCGAATCGGTTCCTGCACATCGAATTTGAGCCGACCGCAGAGGAATGGCTGACGGGTATGCGGTCCTCGTTCGCCGCGCTGCCCGCCTCGCGTGCTGTCGCCGCCGACGAATTGCGCCGTGCCGACGAAATCGGGGCCGTCTGCGCGTTCATCGAGCGGCGTCCTGCGCTGCTGCACGCCTATCCGGACACTGACGAGGCCGCAGGGCGGGCCTGGCCGTCACGGCGGTCGTGGGAGGCGATGGCGCGGGTGTTGGCGCATCTGCGCCGCGACGACACCGCTGCGATCGCGGCGGTGGCTCTCGGGTTAGTGGGTGACGGTGCGGGCAGCGAATTCATGGAATGGCGGGCCAGTATGGACCTGCCTGCCGTCGTGGACGTGATCGCGGACCCCAGCATCGTGGAATGGGCTACGGCGCGTCCCGATCAGGTGTGGGCGGTTCTGTCCGGTGTCGTGGCGTGGGCCTCGGGTAAGGGCACCAAGGATGCGTGGATGACCGCATGGGGGCCGCTGGTGGAGGCCGCGACCCACGGCGCTCCCGATGTGGCCGGTGCAGCCGCGCGCGCTTTGAGTGTGGCGATGCCGCCCGGTGCGAAACCGCCTGCGGCGGCGCGCAAGTTCACCGACGTGATGATCGCGGCGGGCATGGACGTAGGCAGCGCAGCATGATCGAGGTCCGAGCGCTCACCGCCGAGGAATGGCGGCGGCTGCGGCTGGCGCGGATGGCCGCAGTCGAGGCGATGCCGTACTTCGCGCGCGCACTGTTCGCGTTGGTTCCGGTCGCCGCACCGGGCCTGAAAACGTTTGCAGTTGACAAGCATTGGCGGCTCTACGTCGATCCGGCGATGCTGGGCACCGAGCAGGGATGGACAATTCCGACCGCCAGTAGTGTTCTGCTCCATGAGGTCGGGCATGTGCTGCGTGACCACGCGGGGCGCGCCGAAGCGGTGGCCTGCCCGGTGGACCACACCATGTGGAATGTCGCCGCCGACGCCGAAATCAACGACGACCTGATCGCGGCGGGCGTACGCCTGCCCGAGGGGGTGGTGACCCCGACCGGGATCGGCTGCGAGGACGGGCACGCCGCCGAGGTCTACTACCGCCATCTGGTGCCACCGGGTACGCCGCCCGCCGACCCCGCACCCGGTGAGGACGACGGGTTCGGCTGTGGATCGGGGGCCGGGGACGTGCCCGTGCCGGGGGAACTTCCCGCCGCCGCCGACGTGGGCAGCGGCACGGGATTGTCCGGGGCCGCTGCTGACCTGGTGAAGGTGGCGGTGGCCCGCGCTGTGCAGCAGGAGTTGTCGCGCTGCGGCGGGGCCGGTCGCGGCACCATGCCAGCGGGTCTGGCCCGGTGGGCGGCTGCTCAACTGGCTCCTGCCGTCGTGCCGTGGCCCAAGGTGCTGCGCGCTGCGGTGCGCCGCGCCGTCGAGGATCAGGCGGGCCAGGTGCACCACTCCTGGCGGCGACCCAACCGCCGCGCACCCAAGGGGCTGCTCCTGCCGACGCTGCGGGCACCGAAGATCACCGTCGATCTGATCATTGACACGTCGGCCTCGATGGGCGATGACGATCTTGCCGCCGCACTATCCGAGACGCGGGGTGTGTTGCGGCGCACCGGAGCCAAGGTGCGGGTGCTGTGCTGTGACGCAGCGGCCAGCAGTCCGCGTGCGGTGCGGTCCATCAGTGACGTGACGCTGACCGGTGGTGGCGGCACTGATCTGCGGGTCGGTATCGACGCCGCGCTGGCAGCACGTCCGCGAGCGGACGTGATCGTGGTGTTCACCGATGGGGGAACACCATGGCCTGACCATCGGCTGCCGGTACCGCTGATCGTGGCGCTGATCGGCACGCACGCCGCCGACACCGCGCCGGCATGGGCCAAGACGGTGCGGGTCACGCCTGCAGCGGCGGTGGCGGCATGACGAAACGGGCAGCGACGCCCGACTTCACTCGATGGGCCGACACGGTGCTCGCTGGTACCGGGTGGACCGCACACACCGTGCGTGAGGCCGCGCAGCGCGAGCGTGCCGATCTGGCGACGGCGGCGCTGGCCGATGGGTTCGCCGCCGCTGCGCGCGGGCTGGCCGCTTTCACCGAAGGCGTGGACGGTGCAGCATGAGCGCCGCGTTGTTCGACCTCGCGCTGCGGGTGGCCGCACGCGAGGCCGGTGGACCAGTCCCACGCCTGGTGCACAACCCCGCCCCAGCGCGTGACGTGACGGTGGCTGTCGCCGCGAGGCGCACCGGGCCGGTCGTGCACGTGCAAGCGGTGGGACCGGACGGCTGCCCGCGCACCGGCAGCGGAGCAGACGGATTGGCCGCGCTGGCGCGCGCAGCAGGGTGCACGGGCGGTGACCTCGGCACCGGGGCGACTGCACTAGTCGACACCCCCGCCACTATGCGGGCACTGGCGGGGCTGGCCCGCAACTACGCGGACCCGGCACGCTGCGCGCACATAGACGTGGCGGCGGGATCGGCACTGGCAGGATGGTGGGTCGAGCGGGCCGCGCACGCCGGCACGTCGGCGGTGACCGACGTGTTAGGTGTCACGCGCGCACGGTTCATGCTCGGCGTGGTGCCCGGTGAGGATCACGCGGGAGCGTGGCGGGCTGCGTTGGGAGTGCCCAATGGTGTTGTCGGGCTGCATGTCTGGCATCAGACCGTAACGGGCGGCACCGTGTTGGCGGGATTGGAGGCGCTGCGCGAGGACGACGACTGGCAGTTGCAGGCGGCGCAAGATGCGCTACGCGAGGGCCGCAGTTGGGATCGGCCCGAGACGCTGCACATCGCGGCGGCACGATTGGCGAGCCGCTGCGATGCCGCTGACCTCTACGACGCCGCGCTGCTGACTG
Source organism: Mycobacterium sp. JS623 (assembly GCF_000328565.1). Taxonomy (NCBI): domain Bacteria; kingdom Bacillati; phylum Actinomycetota; class Actinomycetes; order Mycobacteriales; family Mycobacteriaceae; genus Mycobacterium; species Mycobacterium sp. JS623. The sequence goes on from NC_019959.1 coordinate 124,866, forward strand.
ACCCGTTGTGGCGGGCGCGCGGGGTGCACACCGGGTTCGTCTGCCACGGTGAGGCCGTCACCGGAACGGGTCAGCAAGGCAACCGCGTGACGGTGCGCGCTGACCGGCTCGACACCCGATTGAAGGCCGGGACCGCCGTCACCGGATGGGCAGGGTCCCCTATGACGACGATGCCGAATGCGGAGAACCGTTTCAGCGGTGAGGTTTTCGCTACCGCAGTGCGTGAGGACGGTGCCCTGTTGGTGACCATCGGTGGACTCCGCAAGACGGGGTACCGGCCTGCTGCCGGGGAGACAGTGACGGTGATCCCCGCCCCGCCTTCGGTGTCCACGATCCGGTCGCGCCGCTCGGCGGTGGCGCGGCTGTACAAGCGGCGGTTCTCCTGGCTGTCACAGGGGGCCACGCCGACTGCGAGTCGCCGCCCGGTGCCCCTGGCCGTGATGATCGCCGCCGCCGACGACCAACCCGAAACGACGGAGAACTGACATGCGCACTCTGCCCAAGCGACTGGCCCAGCCTGACAACAGCGCCGCCGCCCCGGTCGCGACGACCTCGGTACCGGCTGCGGTGACCCCGACGTTGCCGACCGCCGCCCCGGTGACCGACGCCTGGCCGGGGCGCGACCTGCTGGACAGCCCGATGTTGGCGCGAGTCCTGCTGGCCGCGTGGGGAGGCGACGCCGCCGTGTGCGTGCCCGCCTGCCCAGGGGCGGGTAAGAGCCGCCTGGTGGCGCTGCTGGCCGGTGCGCTGGCGCACCGGGTGGGGCTGCGGGTGGCGGTGGCCGCGCAGACCCGTGAGCAAGCCGCCGAGCTGTCTCGGCGCATCGCCGCTGTCAGCGACCGATCCTCACTGATCGTGTCGGGGGCCGGTAAGAAGCCGGTCACCGTGGACGGTATCCGCACCGTCGCGGGTCGCAGCGTGCGATGGCAACACTCGACCGGGGGAGAAATCCTGATCGGCACCGCCGCCCGGTGGCTCTACGTCGATCCGAACATGGCCTCGGCGGACGTGCTGCTAGTCGATGAGGCGTGGCAGGCAACGTATGCCGACTTGGGCGCTCTCGGGGCGCTGGCGCGCCAGGTGGTGTGCGTGGGTGATCCCGGTCAGGTGGCACCAGTGGTGACCGGCTCGACAGAGCGGTGGGACGGCCAGGCCACCGGCCCGCATCAGCCCGCCCCAGCCGCACTGCTGGCCGCGCACGGCGAGGCGGTCACGGTGCACGAATTGACGAACTCTTGGCGACTCGGGCCGCAGACCTGCGCACTGGTGTCGCAGCACTTCTACCCGCAGATGCCGTTCACATCACGACGCCCCGATGAAGCGGTGATCGCACCGGACGGCACCGTGTTGCCCGAAATCCTGAGTCGCCCGACCGAGGCGCGTCACGGGCCAACCGACCCAGCGCTACTGACGGCGCTGGCCGAGCGGGTGCGCGAACTGACATGGCACGACTACCGGCGCGGTGGCATCAGCGAGCCGCTGACCGCTGCGGACATCGCCGTGGTCGTGCCGCACGTAGCGCAGGCCGGTGCGGTCCGAGCAATGCTGGCTGACATGCCCGACGTACTGGTGGGCACCGTCAACGCGCTGCAGGGTCTGGAACGTCCCGCCGTGGTGGCGCTGCATCCGATGGCCGGATACCGCCGCGCCGAATCGTTCGCGCTCGATGCGGGCCGCATGTGCGTGACCCTGAGCCGACACCGGGCGCACCTGACGATCTTGACCGATCCGGCGACCGCAGCGCTACTCGACGCTGTTACCGATGATCCCCAGGCCGCGCAGGCGCGGGCAGTGCTTGCCGCGCTCTCATGAACAGACCCCGCTCGACGGTGGTGGCCTGGCAGATCGCCCAACCACCACCCCACCCGGCACGGGGTGAGGTGGTGGTTCCGGAACGGTTGTGCGGGAGGGCGTTTGCCTGTCGGTGGTCGACGGTAGTGTCGTTGGTGTTGGGGCAAGCCGATGGGGGCTGGCCATCGTTTCGGGAAGGGGAACACCATGGCGATTTACGGTGATGGGCAGTGCTTGGACGGGCCGGATGGGTGCACGGGGGAGACCTTCGCGCGCTCGACGCTGTCGGGGAGCGGGGACCAGTACTACCGGTGTGACGGGCACTACGCCGCGTATGTCGAGCGGGTTCAGCCGCAGATGGATGCCATCCGGCGTCGGTATCCGGATCGGGCGCCGGCGGATTTCGATCCGATGTATGCCGGTGAGCGCTGGGACGAGGACGACTGGTAGGCGGTGTTCGCTGGCCGGGTCGGGGGTGCTTCGCCTCGGCCTGGCCGGCGCAAGCCGGAACCCCTGGCCACTCGGCACAGGAGTGGGCAGAGGTTCTGCGTCTGTGGTGAATGTTGCTGCGCAGCGGTTCATTCGGATGGTGTTGTCGGTGGGCTGCGTTAGGATCACTTGTGTTGGGCAGGTCAGTCGGACCGGCCCTCGATTCCCGGAAGGGGAGTGCAATGCACGCAATCAAGGCGCTGGGATCGGTCATCGCGAATCTCGTTGCCATTCTTGGATTCCAGCCGTTCGAGTCGCTGGTGCTGGTGACTGTCACAGGGGATGCTCTGGGTTGCGTGTTGCGCCTGGACCTCACCGATGCGGCTTTGCCCGAGGCACCGGAGCGGTTGGCGGACACCACGGCACGCAGTGGCGCCGAAGGTGTGGCGGCAGTGTTCGTGTCAGCTGAGGGTGCCAGCTGCGCGATGTGCGCGGGGGAGTACCGGGACATGGTGGGTGAGTTGGCGGCGGCGCTGAATCGCCGTGGGGTGCAGATGCTCGACGCGGTTGTGGTCGACCGTATCGAGGTGGGCGGCCGGTGGACGTGCCTTGACGAGTGCGGCAATGGTGGGGTGCTCGATGATCCTGCGGCGTCGGTGGCGGCTGCTGCGGCGGTGGTGGCGGGTCACCGGTTGTACGGCAGCCGTGAGGAGCTGAAGGCGAGCGTTGCGGTCGATCGGGCGCGGGTCGCGGAGTTGGCGCCGCTGCTCGTTGGTGCCGGGGGTCCCGTCGAGGACGTGGCCGTGGCGGTGCGCGAGGTAGTGACCGCGGTGCGGCGTGTGGGAGAGGGTGTGGTCCTGTCAGATGTCGAGCTGGCCCGTATCGGGGCGGCGTTGGTGGATCTGCGGGTGCGCGATGCGGCGATGACTCTGGTCCACTGTGAGGACGAAGCGGCGCCGGCCGAGCAGTTGTGGTCGGAGTTGGCGCGGGTGCTGCCGCCGCCGTTCCGGGTGGAGGCCATGTGCACCGCGGCGCATGCGGCCTACGTCCGTGGTGAGGGGCCGTTGGCGGGTGTGCGGTTGGAGGCACTGTTGGCTGAGGACCCGGCCCACCGGATGGCGGTGATGTTGGACAAGGCGCTGCAGAGCGGGATGCCACCGGAGGCGATCCGCGGCCTGACCGCGAACCTGACCCCGGCAGTGTCGGTCTAGTCGGGCCGGTGGGGGCGCCGACCGAGATGGCCGGCGCCCCCACCACCCCAGCCGACACAGGGTGGGGTGGTGGGTGAAAAGAGGCTCATATGAGTCGGTTTCGTCGGCGGCGGCCTGGGTTTGTTTGTCGGTGGCGGGCAGTAGAATCGCATGTGTAGGGCAGGCCAATCGGGTCGGCCCGCGGTTCCCGGAAAGGGGAGTTGTGGTGACTGCTGTCGTTGAGGGTTCGGTGGCCGTGGTGTCACGGTCAGTGGCGGAGGCTATGGCCGCGGGTGTGCCGGCGGGTGCGATCGTGTGTGCGCCGCTGTCGAGCGGTCCGGTGGCCGGCTGGCTGGTGGTTGAGGACAACGAGGGGGCCGGCGCGCAACGCCAGTGCGCCGTGGTCCGGCTGGACGGGTGCGCTGTGGCGGTGGCCGGTGCGGTGTCGGAGGTGATGCTGGCCGGCGATCCGGTGCCGACAGAGGGGGAGATGCCGGCGTGGGCTTCGGCGCTGGCGGCTGCGGCGTGGGTGAGTCGTCGTTATGAAAGGGAGGTGGCGGCAGCTCGGTCGGCGCTGTTAGACAATGAGGCTCGCCTGGAGCGCATTGTCGACGCGGCGCATGAGTATGCCAGCGACAACGATCTCTGTGAGCGATTCGACCGGTTCATGATTTCGCAGGGGTTGCGTCCGCGTTCGCGGGATTACGTGTGCGAGGTGGATGTGACAGTGCGGGTGCGTATTCCGGTGGCGTCGCACAGCGCTGATGCGGCCGGCTCGGAGGTGTCTGATCAGGCGGTGGCTGCGGCGGTTGCGGAGCTTCACGGCTCGGCGCTGACGGATGCGATTCAAGAGCACGACGTCGTGGACGTCGAGGAGGACTGAGCGCGTCTGAGTGGTTGTGGTGGCCGGTAGAGCAAGCGCCGGCCACCACACCGGGAGTGCGCCACCCCCGGCTCACCCGGCACAGGGGTGTGGTGTGGGCGAAATCGTCGGTGGGCGTGTGGGTGTCACAGATCGGGTGAGGAGTCTCGGCGGCTTGTCAGTGGCTCGTCGTATGGTGTCGATCGAGAGGGCAAGCCAGTCGGGCGGGCCCAGGACTCCCGAAGGGGGAGACGAATATGTCGACGTTGGAGATCTCGCGGCTGGACCGGGTTAGTGCTCGCGGCGTGAAGTTGGCGCGGCGAGCGATCGCGGCCGCGCGGACCCTCGCCGAGGTGGGCGATGGTGTTGCCGATGACCGGCAGCGAGAGATTCTCGAGGCTTTCCCTGGCTGGGGCCCGGTGGCGGCGCTGTTTGATGCGGAGCCGGCCGGAGCATGGGCGGGGTTGGCCGACGAACTCGACGACGCGGCCGGAGAGTCGATGTCGGCGGCGGCCCGCGTCGTCGATACGTCGTTCTTCACCCCGCCGGCGTTGGTGGGCCACATCTGGGCAGTGTTGCGGGCGGCGGGTTTTGCGGGCGGTTCGGTGCTCGACTTGGGCTGCGGCTCCGGGGCGTTTCTGCGGTATGCGCCGGCCGATCTGCCCGTGGTGTTGACCGGAGTGGAGGCGGACCCGATCTCGGCGGGTATTGCACGGGCGTTGCATCCGGAGGCGTCCATCGTCACCGGCGAGTTGCAGCGGGTGTCGCTGCCGCACCGGCGATTCGACGCCGCTGTGGGTAACGTGCCGTTCTCGGCGGCTCGCGTGCACGATGGCGCGATCGGCTTCTACGGGCCGCTGCACGAGTACTTCGTGGCCCGCGCGGTGACGGCGGTACGTCCCGGCGGCTACGTGGTGGTGGTGACCTCGCGACACGAACTCGACGCGGCCCACGGCCTGGCGAGCAGCATCGAGAAGCACGCCGACCTGATCGCCGCAGTGCGGTTGCCGTCGGGCTACTTCCGCGGGTCGGGAACTGACGTGGTCGCCGACGTGCTGATCCTGCGCGTACGTGACGACGAGAGCGACGTCCGCGGCTGGCGCCAGCCCCGCGAGGGCGCGGTGCGTGAAGCCGTCGAGGGCGTCGTCGGTGGTCGTCACGCACGGGAGTGGGTGAGCAGCTTTTGGCAACTGCACCCGGAGCTGGTGGCCGGCACCATGCGCGTCACCGGCTACGACCGCAATCCGTTGGCCGTGGATGCCGGCGACCCGGCCGCCGCGGTGGCGGGCGCTTTCGAGGCGGTCGTGCCGCTGCTGGTGCCCTACGCCGAGCCGGACGCGGTGCCGGCGGATCTGGCGGATGTGCGCCTTGTCGATGACCAGGGCCGCAAAGAGGGGTCTTTGCACGTGGTGGACGGTCAGGTGGTCCGGGTCGCCGACGGCGAGCTGACGGTGGTGAATCGGCCCAGCGCCGAACTGCGGGCGCTGATCGGGTTACGCGACGCGGCGGTCGCGTTGCTCGACGCCGAGTCCGATTGGGACCGCCCAGACGCGGCAATCGAACCGCTGCGGGTGGCCTGCCGTGATGCCTATACGGCGTACGTGGAGCGCTACGGTGCGCTCAACCGTGGCACCCTCACTGAGGGCAAGCCGGACCCGGAGACGGGTATGCCGCGGCTGGGGTGGCGCACCCCGCCCCTGGGGGGCTTCAGAAGCGACCCGGACGCCCCGGTGGTTTTTGCGATGGAGTCTTTCGATCAGGACAGCGGCGAGGCGGCGCCGGCGCCGATTCTGCTGCACCGGGTCAATAAGCGGCCTCAGCCCGCTACGCGAGCGGACACCCCCGGCGAGGCGCTGGCGATCTGCCTCGGTGAAGGCCGCGGCCTGGACCTCGGCCGTGTGGGGGCACTGCTGGGTATGTCGGACCCGGAGGAGACGTTCGCCGCACTGGGTGAACTGACCTACCGCGACCCCCGAGACGGCCGGGCAGTGATCGCGCGTGACTACCTGTGCGGCGACGTGCGCGCGAAACTGCGTGAGGCGCTGGCTGCCGCGGCGGTGGATCCGCGATTCGAGCGCAACGTGGCCGCGCTTGAGGCGGTACAGCCGCCATGGCTGACCCGAGAGGACATCCGTATCGAGCTGGGCTCGCCGTGGGTCACCGCCGGTGACGTCGTCGACTTCTGCAGCGAAGTGTTCGGAACCCGTGCCAGCGTCGATCACGTTGCCCCGCTGGCGGCGTGGGAGGTCACCGCGCACGGGCGACTCTCGCCGGAGGCTCGAATCGCCTATTGCACAGACCGTTTGGATGCCTTCGAGCTGCTGCAGATCGGTCTCAACGGCGCGGCGCCGGTGGTGTGGGATGAGTTCTATGACCAGCACTCCCACACCCGGCGCAAGGTTCGCAATGCCGACGCCACCGAGGCCGCCGAACAGAAGCTAGCGGCCATCCAGGGCCGGTTTTCGCTGTGGGTGTGGGAGAGCGCCGAGCGGGAGCGGCGCATCGTCGATCAGTACAACCTCACGATGAACGCGCACGTCTTGCGCCGCCACGACGGGTCGCACCTGACGTTTCCGGGTCTGGCCGGCGGTGTTGAGCTGTGGCCATGGCAACGCGACTTCGTCGACCGCGCCGTATCGACGCCGGCAGTGTTCTGCGCCCATGAGGTCGGGCTCGGAAAGACGCTCACTGCAATAACTTTGGCGATGACGCTACGACAATTCGGGCTGGCCAACAGGCCCGCGCTAGTTGTTCCCTTGCATCTCATCGAGCAAGCTACCCGCCAGTGCTACCAGGCGTGGCCGGCGGGTCGGTTCCTGATCGTGACGCGCGACGATCTGCACGGGGATGCTCGCCGCCGGTTCGTGGCCCGTTGTGCCACCGGGGACTGGGATCTGGTGATCATGACGCACGAAACGTTCTCCGCGCTGCCGGTGCCCGACAGCGCGGAACGGGCATGGCTGGAAGATCAACTCAGCGAATTGGAGAGTTACGCGCGGACCGAGGGCTATACCGGCAAGCGGATCGCCGCCGCGGTGCGCTCGCTGCAAGGGCGGTTGAGCCGTTTGCGCAGCGCGGTCAACGATCCCAACGCCGTGACGTTCAAGAGCCTTGGTCTGGATTACTTGATCGTCGATGAAGCGGACAAGTTTCGCCGACTGCCAGTGACTACACGAGCCGATGGCTTCAGCCTCGGATCGAGCAAACGGGCGTTGGATCTCTACCTGAAGCTGTCACTGCTGCGGCGCGCCAACCCGAACCGCCCGCACGCCTGCCTGCTGACGGGAACGCCGTTCACTAACACCCTCGCTGAGGGATATGTGTGGCAAAGCATGCTCGCGCCAGAACAATTGGAGCGCACAGGGCTGGGTCACTTCGACGCGTGGGCAGCGCAATTCGTGCGTTACAAGGTGCTCATCGAGACCAGCCCGGACGGGTCCGGGTTCCGGTCGCGGCGCCGTCCGGGCACCATTCAGAATGTCCCAGAGCTGCGCACCATGCTCTCGGAGTTCATGTCGATGGTGCGAGCTGACAGCGTGGGCCTGGCGCGGCCGGAAGTCCGCAACCACACCCACCTGAGCGAACCAACCGACGCGCAGCGAGAGTTCATGGCGAACCTGGTCGTACGCGCCGACGCGCTACGGACGCGCAGCGCGTCCGCGGCGTCGGACAACATGTTGGTGATCTGCAACGACGGGCGCAAGGTGGCCTTGGATCCCAACCTGGTCGGACTGAGTGAATCCGCGCCGAAACTCGATGGGGTGGCTGCCCTGGTGGCCGACATCTACCACGACACAAGAGATCTCGTCTATCCAGGCTCATCGCGTCCGGGCGCTTTCCAACTGGTGATGTGCGACCTGGGCACGCCGAAGGACGGTGACGCGCAGAGCTACGGGCGGATTCGCGCCGGTCTGATCGCACGCGGCGTGCCGGCCGAACAGATCCGATTCGTGCACGAAGCGACGACCGCCAAGGCGCGCGAGGCGCTGTTTGCGGCGTGCCGCGACGGCCGGGTCGCGGTATTGATGGGCTCGACGCCGAAGGTCGGCATAGGGACAAACGTGCAACACCGGCTGCACTCGCTGCACCACGTCGACCCGACGTGGACGGCCGCGGCCTGGGAGCAGCGCAACGGTCGCATACAGCGCAACGGCAACCAACACGACGTCGTCGACATTCACAGCCACGTGTCGCGGGGTACGTTCGACGCCTTCATGTTCGGGACGGTGGAGCGCAAGGCGCGCGGTTTCGCGCAGCTTTACCGGATGGACGGGCAGGCGCGCGAAATCGAGGACATCGGCGATGAGGTACTGACCTTCGGTGAGCTAAAGGCAGCCGCGGCCGGCAACGATCTGCTGCTACGCCAGCACGAATTGGAGAGCCGGGTGCGGTCGCTGCGGCTGGAGCACGTCACTGTGCAGCAGAACGTGCGAACGCTGCTGCACCAGGCGGCCAGTGCCGAGACGGCGGCGGAGGCCGCCAGTGCCCGCGTGAAGCGGCTGGAGGCCTTCGCCGAGCACCGCGCCGGGATGGGGGAGGTCGACCTGACACGGGTGGCGGCGGACGCGTGCCGGCAGCGCGAGCCTCACGACTACCGGTCACGGCTGCGGGCCGAGTGGGGCGATCGCCGGGTGTCGGTGCGCACCGTGGACACCGACCCTGGGCAGCGGTTGGAGTTGGCGTTCGATCACCGCGTGCTGTGGGCCGAACCGCTACCGGGCAAGGTGCGCCGGCGAGGACCCGAGGCGGTGCAAGCGTGGGCGGAGGCGATGGTGGCCGCCTGGGTGGCCGGCGTCGACCGCGAGATGGTGCAGGCTCGCGGCCGCGTCGAGGAGTGCCAGCGGCGGGCCCAGGACGCGCGGGCGGCCGCGGCCGCCACTGATGTCGGGGAACCCGCCGAATTGGCCGCGGCGCGCGCCGAGCTGGCGGCGGTCAACAAAGCGATCGGCGACGCGCTCAACGAGGAGGAGCGGCCCAAGGCGGCATAGACGGTCCGTGTTCTGGGGTGGTCCTCGCCGACAAGGTGACGGTGTAGCGAGGGCCACCCCGCGGGGGCCGGCAGCGGGGGCCGTAGCGTCGCCAAGGTGCCGCATCGCCGGCTGATCGCGTCGAGGAAAGGGTCTACGGTGTCCACACCCCGCGAGATCGTGCGACTGCACTTCCCCTGGGACGTCCCGGCCGACCTGCAGGACCACCCCGTCTACGTCTTGATGCGCCTGCACGGCGACTACGTCGCGACCGGCGGCCGGGGCATGCCCCCCGCCGACGTCGCCGCGGTGCACGCCTTCCACGCGCAGCTGCGCGAGCACGACTGGGTCGTCGAGTACGACCCCAACATCACCGCCGCTGAGGGCATCGACGATCGCCCTGGCTTCGCGTACCGGGCCCGCACCATCGACGATGACGACCTGATCATCCGCAACAACGGGCACACGGTGATCACCGACGAAGGCGAACTCATCTGGCGCTACCCGCCGGATCTCGACCACTGACCACCGCTCACCCCCGCCCCCTCGGCACGGGGTGAGGCGGAGGTTACGGAGCTAGGCCGTCGACAACGACGTGTAGGGGGCGGCCGGTGTGGGCGCTTTCGTCGAGCAGGTCGCAGAATGCGCGCCAGGCGATGCCGGCGGCGCGGTGTCGGGACCATAGCGCCGCTGCGGCTGGGCCAGGGCCGAGTGTGCGGGCCTCGGTGAGGTCGTCGACGCACGGGGGACGAGGCCGCCCGGCCTGGGTCCAGAGGTCATGCTCACGGGTGAACGCGTCAGGGGTGGTGAGGTAGTCGAGGACGTCGGCCGCGCTCGTCAGAGTGTCAGCTGCGGAAAGGATGCGGCCGAAGTCGAGCACCTGGGCGTGCTGAATGTGCCAGGCGGGTGCAGTGGTGGGTTCGGGCATGGGGCGGGGACTCCTGGTGCGTAGCTGATCCGTTGGCTAGCAGCACATCCGATCCGTTAGGGGTGGGCAAGAGATGCGCCGATAAGGGGGCTTATCGGTGTGACGGCGGCAAGTTGTCGGTGGGTGTGGGTAGTGTTCGTGGTGTAGGGCAAGCCAGTTGGGCGGGCCCCGGAATCCCGGAAGGGGACTGCCATGACTGCACCCACGATCGAGCGCGTGACGCGCCTGCCGTCGACCAGGACGGCGACGTCGACTGGCGGGCGTTGCTCGAACAGGCAATGACCGTGCCGGGCCGCCTCGGTGACACCTATTGCCGGTTTCATCAGTACTCGCTGGCCAATCAGCTGCTGCTGCTGTCGCAGGGTGTGACCGAGCCGTGCGCGCCGTTCAAGGTTTGGAAGGCGCTGGGCCGCATCCCGGTCAAAGGCGGTGCTCGTTTCGTGCGGCACCCGCGTCCCGTGTACGAAAAGGATGCAGAGACCGGTGAGCGGGCCATCAAGTTTGTCCGATTCGTGCTGCGCCGTAGCACCTTCCCGTACTCCAACACGGTGGGCCCGGAGATCGAGTGGCCCGAGCTGCCCGCGTGGGATGCCCAGCGAGCGCTGGCCGCCTTGGACATCACACAGGTTCCATACGCGCTCATCGACGGCAACTGCCAGGGGTACAGCTTCGAGCGCAACGTGGCGGTGAGCCCGGTGGCGAAGTTTGCCCTGAAAACACTGTTTCATGAGTGCGGGCATGTAATGCTCGGCCACACAACAGGGTTGGGCGATGGGGAGAGCCCGTGCAGCCGCGGTGTCGAGGAGTTCGGCGCCGAGGCGGTGGCCTACCTGCTGGCCCACGAACTCGAGTTGACCGAGTGGGCGCCGGAGGAGTCGCGCGCCTACATACAGCACTGGCTGGGCGACGAGCGGGTCACCGATAGCCACATCCGAGCGGTGTTCACCGCCACCGACAAGATCTTGCGGGCCGGCCGAACCCTGGCCGAGATCGCCGACGACGAGGAGGCGGACGCCGCGTAAATCTTGCGGGTCGTGCCGCGCGCGCCGGAGAAGTCCCCAACAACTTCCCCTCCGGTGCTGCGCGCCGGCCCGCCACCCCAGTGCCCGCCCGGCGACCCGCTCACCCGCCGGGCGGGCACTGCCATGTCTGGCCGGCCCCCACTCCCCACCCGGCACAGGGGTGGGGAGTGGGTTGGCGGAAGTGGCGGTGGTGCAGGCGTTTTGAGTCGGGCATTTGTCGGTGGTCGGCGGTAGGGTTATGGGTGTTGGGCAGGCCGATCGGGCTGGCCCACAGTTCCCAGGGAAGGGGAAGTGCTGTGAGCGTTGTCGATGGTGTGCAGGTGGGGCTGCGAGTGGCGTTGGACGGGACCGTGCAGCGGGTGCCGCTGGTGCTCGATGAGCATGGCAGTCCGGTGGGGATGCTGTGCGAGCAGATCGGCTGTCAGGTGGTGCAGCTGGTGACGTTGGCCGACGGGCTGGAGCTGTGGTGTGACGAGGAGGCGCTGGTGTTCCTCGATCTCGACGACCGTGCCGCGGTGTCTGCGGCGGTCAATGTCGTGGCGACGATGGCCGCCAGTCGTACCGCGCGGCTGCGGATGCCGGTGTTCGGGGTGGCGGTGTTCCTGAGCGGGGACGGTGAGTGCAGCGCGGGTCTGTCGGTGGAGCAGCTCGACGAGTTGGAGGGGCTCGCCGCGGCGTCGAGCGATGTCCTGGCACGGCGGTCGGTGTTGGCTGCGCATGCGGGCGGGCAGCACTGATGACGTTGGAGCTGACGATCAAGGTGGAGAACGCCTACAGCGATGGGCACGAGTCTCAGCGTGTGGAGACGGTCACCGTGGAGCCGTTCGCGGATGTCGAGGAGCTGTGGGAGCGGCTGGAGGAGTTCACCGGCGACGGCCACGGCACCGACGGCTCGCTGGGCTACTGCTACGAGGTGACGGTGCTGGCGTGCCCGCAACGGCCCGAGCTGGTCGGGCTGAGCAACGAGTGGGTGGGAGCGTGAGCGGGGGCGAGCTGCCCGCCGGGGTGTTCCCGACGGGTGCGGACGTCGAGCTGGTCGAGGATCAGCGCAGCGGTCGCCTGGATGGCCCGCTGTATCGCGTCGTCGGCGTCCAGGGCGTATTGCGCGACGTCCGCCAGGTTGATGCCGCTACGGGCGCGCTGGAGGGCATAGAGGTGCGCTACGTGGCCGACGAGCTGCGCCCGGCCCGCCCGTTCGTGCTGCGCCGATATGAGGCGCTGGGCGTGCGTGCGGTGCTGGCCCAGTGGCGGCACGCCGCGGCGCACGACGAGGAAGACTTCGGCATCGTCGAGGAGCTGCTTGAGCGCGCCGAGCGGCTGGCGGGACTGGTCCTCGACGGCGGCGGCGAGAATCGGTCCGCCGCGGTGGAGGTGTCGGACTTCGCCAGCGCCTTCGACGACGCGCATGTGGTGCAGATCGACACCGCAGAGACGACGGGCCGGGTACGGGTGTTCATCAACGACGGGGCCGTCTATGACGGTGATCCGGAGACCGACGAACCGCCGGGGGCGCACTACCGGGGTGAGGGCTGGCAGGAGGGGCGCCGGCTGTTCAGCGTGCGCAGTCTGATGACCGGCGAGACCTCGACGTTTCGCGCGATCAACGAGAACGACGCGACCGCGCAGTACCTCGACGTCGTGGCCTCGAATCTGCTGGTGTGGCCGGACACCGATATGGGCGGGGAACCGGGAGCCCAGCGGTGAACGAACAACCCAGCGGCTATCTGAGCATCGACGACACGTGCTGGCCTGATCCCACTGACCCGCGCGAACTGGCACACCGGCTGCGCTACACCCCCGAGGGGCTGGGCCGCCGCGACCAACTGGTGCTGGCCTCCATCGTGGAGGCCTACAGCTCTCTGGTGTGCATGGACTCGCGTACCCGCCAACGGAGGGTCATGCAGCTGCGGGAGGCCTCGCAGATCTTCAGCGGTGTCGGTAGCCGCCGGTAACGTGTGCGGTGTTGGGGCAAGCCAGCAGGGCGGGCCTAGGAGTTCTCGATAGGGGAAGTGATGACCATGGCTGAGGTGACCAAGACCGCGGGAGTGACGGCCTGGACGGGTGCATGGCGGTTACCCACGGACAAGCGCGATCACCAACGCGCGGTGCGCAAGCAGCGCCGCAAGGACCGCCGCGAGGTAGCCAGCCAGCGCCGCGACTACGACCGCCGCTGAGAACCCCCACACGGCGCGCGGAGCGCGCCTGCCCCCCGGTGCCCGCAGGTTCCCCCGCCTGCGGGCACCGTCATATCCAAACCTTTTTGGACTCTCGGCGCGCGAGCGACGATGGTCGAATCGTAAATATGTTGGAATGCAGCAAGTTTCGATAATGTGGTGTACGATAGAGTTATGACGTTGAGCAGCAAAGCAATTCGCACCTACCGCGCAAGCGGTAGCGACAACCGCGAAAGCGGTTGCAGCGCAATGCAGAACAAGGGATGCGGGCATAACGTCACCACCACGGCACCGCGTCAGCGGTGCGATTCACGAAACCTAAACCGCAGCAACACAATCAGAGACAACCGCGTAAGCGGTTGGCGGACAGGGTGACTCGCGGGCGGGCTTGCCCGCCCGGTCATGGGAGCCCGGCGCAGCCGGCTCACGAAGACAGACGTGAGCCGGCTGCGCCGGCTCCCATGACCGGGCGGGCAAGCCCGCCCGCGAGTTAGGCTGCGCGCCAACCGCTTACGCGGTTGTCTCCGATTATGTTGCTGCGGTTTGGATTTCGTGATTCGCACCGCTGACGCGGTGCCGCGGTTGCATCGTTGCGTGTCAATCCGTCGTTATGCATTGCGCTGCAACCGCTTTCGCGGTTGCTGCTACCGCTCGCGCGGTAGACGCGAATTGTGTTGGTGCTCAATGCCATAGCGTCATCATACACTCTTTACTGTAAACCCATTGCACTTCAGCATCTTTGCGTGGCGCTCCGCGCCTCGGTTGATGCAGTCCAGATGTGGCGATGCCCCGCAGGCCGGGGGTGCCTGCGGGGCATCGGGTGGGGCGCGCTCCGCGCGCCGAGAATGGGTTACTCGGTCAGGACCACAGTCCTCTCATCTGGTTCGCGAGATCGTCATGGCTCTGCGCCACCCTGTGCTGTGTCGCCGCGATCTCACGCAACTTGTCGGGGTTGATCGTTCCGCCCGATTGCAGGCGCTCCCCCAGGCCATGTATCGCCTCGGCGGTGCCTCGCTGCGGCTCGACCTCGGCCAGCTGCTGCAGGACGCGAATCGTGATGCCGAGCGCGGTGTCGGCGTCGGTGCGACCGCCCTCCAGCGCTGCGGCCAGCTCAGTCAGTTCAGCGGCAGCGCTGCGGTACTGCTCAGATGGGTTCACGATGCGCGTTCTCCTACTCCTGTGTGACCGGTAATCATCGGCGGGGCCAACCGTAATGTCGGGGACGGACAGCGGCGGGCATCTGTCAGACCACTCATGCGCTCGCCCTGGCCCGCCCACGTCCGAGGCGACGGCGTGTCACCCGCACCGGCCCGCGCAGCAGTGCCCATGCCCACCAGCCGAGCAAGCCGTAGCCCATCGCGGCGTCCATCGGCACCCGCAGCACAAGACTGGCCAGACCCACCAGGACCGCGACGATCACCGCCGAGCGGACCAGGCGCACCGCGCTACCAGTGACCCGGCGGATCATGCCGGCACCCCTGCCGTCTCGGTGAACGCATCCAGCTTCGACGGGTCGGCCCTGAATCGGCCACCGTCACGACACACCGCCACCGCCGTACGGTGGGCATTGCGCAGCAGCGCCAGAGCAGCCTCGTAACCAGCCCAGTCGACTATCCGCCACTGCACCGGCCCCATGTGAACGTCCACGTAGTGCACCGCGCGGCGACGGCGTTCGTCATAGCTCGACTGCGGAACGACCGACCACTCCGGCGCCCGCGTCCACGTCACCGACACCACCGAGTACCCCGGCCACGCTTCGCTGCTCACCGACTCCAGCGGCGCCGTCCCCGCCGCGCCGCGCAGTGCCTCCCGCACCGCGCCGAACGCGGCCAACACCGTCCACACCTGCTCAGCGGAGGTGAACCGCATGAAGATCTCGCCCCACTGCACCGACACCACCGCCAGATCCGTACGCGCATCGCTGACCGACACATGACCAGCCACCGGGCGAACCACCACCATCGTGCGCGTCACCAGACCCGCCGGAATCGGCATCCGATCCACCACCCGCGACCCCAACACCGCAGCAGTCACAACGCTCCCCTTCCCTGGGAATCCGGACCGGCCCCGCTGGCCTGTCCAACACCTGTCAGTCTACCCGCCCGCACCGACGTAAGCGCTACGAATCACGCTCCAGCACAACACCATCACGCACCCATGCCCCACCCCGGTGCCGGGTGGGGCATGGGTGGTGCGCGTCGTTAGGCCGGGCAGCTCGGCGCGGCAGCCATCTCCTCGTCGGCCAGGGCCAGCAGCCCTGCCGTCTCGTCGAGGTACAGCTGCGCGGTCGACCACTGCGACGCCTCGACGTCGGGATGAAGCGCTGCATCGGCCGACAACGTCGCCGCGTGGTGAGCGAACATCCGGCGCCGGTTGCCGTGCTCGGCGACCGCTGAGTGAATGTTGAGCCGGGCCTCAGCCAGGATCGCAGCAGGGTTCGGAATCGAGGTCGCGGACATGGCGGTGGCCTTCGTGCTCGGCGGATACGAATCGGGATGCTAGCCCCGAAGCGCGACAGCCGATAGCGATGCCGAGCGGCCCAGATCCGCCGGCGGTTTCTGCCGGCGGATCTGGGCGCGGCGTCATCCGCCCCCGTCGGCCTGCTGGTGCTCGGCGATCATGCGCCGCAACTCACCGACGACCGCTGACAGCGACACCGGGCCGGGCGCCTCGTCGTCGAGCAGTGATTCCTGGGCCAGGAATGCCCGCCACACGTCACCAGGGATGACGGTGGCCTCGCAGGCATCGCACCAGTCCCGCGAGGACAGCGCACGCACCTGGTCACCGCACAGCGCGCACGGCCGGGTGTCGTACTCGATCAGATCGTCGAGTTCCCAGTGGGCGTAGGCGTGCACCAGATCGACATAGTCCAGGATCTCGCCGGGTTCGCCTTGCAACACCGTGCCGTCACCGTTCTCGGTGAACAAGCCCAGGGCGTGAGCGGCTGTCACCGGCCCACCCGAATCCGGCTCGGGCACGTGCCACTGCTCGGGTGCCGATTCGCGCGTCACCAGCTGGTACAGCCCCGTGCGGGCGTGACCCCATTCGTAATGGCTGCTCACGATCCCGCTCCCTGGTACCGGGGCGGGTCGAAGAATTCCGCCGAGGGATCGGGGTGCGCGTCGCGCACCTCGATTCCACTGCGCTCTAACCCCAGGAACCCGTCATCGTTCAACTCCGCTAAACCGTCGCCGAGGTCGCACTCATCGGCGTCGAAGTCCAGCGGCACCCGCACCGTCACCCGGTGCCGCGACTCCTCGGTCCACTCGATCACCACTGTCTTCGTCTCGGGCACAGGGGAATCGACCATCACCGTGACCCTCCTGTCTCGACTGGCCAGCCATCGGGCGCATCGTCGATGTACCGGTGTCCCGGCGGATAGTCGAACGACGCCGCCAGTAGAGCAGCCGCAGCCGGAGACGCCACCGCGATCGCTTCATCACGCGACTCGGTCCAGTCGCTGAAGGTGTGGCCCCGACCGGCATCGACGACGAACTCGGTGAAGTCGTCGAACTCCACGCCGTCGAGGAACAGCGTCGCATCGGTGCCGCCGTCGGGGTCGACGACCAGCACCATCTCCAGCCGCGCGCGGTCCGCATCGGCGGCCGCGTCGTCGTGTGCACGCCGCAACACGGCGTTGAGATCGGCCAGACGCACGATGAAGCTGCCACGCACGTCCAGCCCACACCCGAACGCGCTGCGGGGCAGCTGGGCCACCGCAGCGGCCAGCGCTGCATCTGCGTCGAACGGCGGCTCGGGGCGCGTCTTGGTGAACTCGACCGCCAGCCAGGTCCGGCCCTGCGCGATCATCCACGCCCGGACCACCTCCGTCGCGCGCCGCTCGATCGCCGCACGCAACGCGTCCTGGCGCGCCGTGAGTGCGGCCAGCTGCGCGTCCATCGCACCAGACGTGTCGGTAGTCGTGACCATCCCCATCTCAGCGCACCCCCACCATGTCCGTGGTGGCCGTGTCCAGCCAGCCCGGCCGGTGAAAGAGCCACTCGTCACCCGGCGGGCGCACCGGCATCAACAGCCCGAAGAAGTCCGCCCCAATGGTGATGGCCGTAGGCCCAGGCTTCCCGCTCGATGTCACAGAGGGGAACATCACCAGTTGCACCCCGGCCGCCTGCTCCTCCGCGCGGGCCTTGGTGAACCTGCTCAAATGCGCTGCGTTATAGCCCATCCCGACGATGCCACCCATTCGTGAGGCATCCGAGGGCAGCAGATACCGCCACTTCGGGAAGTGCACATCCAACCCCTGGACGACCATCACCTCGCCCGTGCTGAACCGAAACGTCAACTCGGTCAACGCATCGGCGACGTCAATGATCACTGTGCGCGACGCTTCGTCTCGCTTGCCCGTTTTCGCCATCCGCGCCAAGGCCTTGGCATCACCCCCGGCGATCATCACCGTCAACGGCGCCCCGCTGTAGGCCACCTTCGATACCCCCAGCGCCATCCGATCCGTTGCGACCGCGACCAGCTGACCGCCACCGAACTCCAGGCGCACCGCTTCCAGCATCGGCATCTTCGCCGACGCCGGGGCCGTGAACAGCAGGGCATCCGACAGGGCGGTGAACAGCGCCTTGGCCGTCATGGTGTTCAGCTGCGACTCGACAACCAGATCCGCCGCCACAGGCTCCAAAACAGCAGTCATGCCACTCCCCTTCCGGGAATCTCCGGGCCGACCCGAGTGGCCTGCCCAACACCTAAGAGATTACCAACACCCACCGACATGCGTTAGCCCAAAACAGAAAACCGCACGCCCCCAACGCCCTACACGAACCACCACCCCACCCCGTGCCGGGTGGGGTGGTGGTTCGGCTCGGCTGCCGGATGCCCGCCGAAGGCCCCGCCGAAGGTTAGGCCGGCTGCCAGTCCTCGGCGGTGTCGTCGGTCCCGGCGAATTGGAAGCCGCATCCGTAGCAGCGTGCACGGCCCCATTCCCGGTCGATCCAGTACCCGTAGTGCCGGTGCACCTCGGGCACGCCGGCACCGGTGGTCCCGAGGTTGGTCGAGCCAGCCTCCCCGCTCTCCGCTGACGCTGCGCTCATGTGATCTGCAGACAAACGTCACACTCCCAGCCGGCGGCCTGCCTGGTACACGTGCGTCGCTGCTCGCACATCCAGCACCGCTGATTGGCTTTGCGTTCCGGTCCGACCTTGCCGTCCCGCACCATCGGGTGGCCGCTCACCGCGGCGACGCGCGCGGGATCGCCGCCGGCCAGCAGCACCGCATAGGCGGCGTGGGTTTGTGCGTCCCGCTCAGCCTGAGCCTCAGCGGTCATCGCAGGCCTGTCGGTCTGTCGTAGATGGTCGCCGAAATCCGCGGCACACTGAGCACACGGCATGCCCTGCTCGTCAGCTCGATTCCTGCAGCCGGGCAAGATGCACCGCGGCTCAGACCCCTCGGCGTCAGCCCTGTCGAGTCGCTCACTCATCGTCTTCTCCCCTTCCCTCGGGATCGTCGGGCCCGCCCGGCTGGCCGGCCCATCTCTACGTCGTCAGGCTGCCGCGGCCGCCACCGCCGCGGCGCGGGCCTGCTTTAGCTCCCATAGCTGGCGCTGCCAGCACCATGACCCGCCGTCGCACGGTTCCCCGTGCTCCTCGCACCCACCCCCGGCCACCAGGCCGCGGCGCCACCGCAGCGCCCAGTGCAGGCAGTTCGAGCACTTTTGGTGCGTGCACCCCGGCAGCCGCGGATTCTTTCGCGCGTTCAGCGACCACCCCAGGCTGTCCGAGCTGGCCAATAAGTCACCGTAGATGCGCAGCCCCTGAGTCTTGACCCCGTACCCGTGCAGCGGAACCCCCGGATCACGGTCCCGCAGCGCCTCCAGCACCTCCCGGATCTCACCAGTGTGCTGACGCCGGCACACCGATCCCACCCCCACCGACGGGTATCTGCTCAAATCCACCCCGGCCTCGCCGAACATATCCCAGCACCGCAAGTACGAGGTCACGTCCTGGCCCTGAACGGTGGGCATGAACGGTGCTTCCGGCGCCACGTCAGCGTCGTCGTCCTCAAACCAGAGCTGCTCCAGGAGAACGAAATTCGCCACCGTCCGCCGCTGGTGCTCCTCCACGGAAAGCCCTGTCCGCGCGATCATCGCGTCCTCGCACATCCAGTCCATCCCGGCCGCCCATTCGAGCTGCCCGATCTCCCGGTCATAGCGCTTCACCGCCGCGACGTACTCCTCGGGCGTCGTGCGCCACCCCCCGTACAGCGACAACTCGGAAAACCCACCCGAATCCAGCGCCCACCCCGACCGTGCCACCGGCAACGTCTTGCGGCGAGCCAACCGGCGATGCGACACGAACAGCGGCACCCCCACGTGCGCCAACCAACCGTCCATATGCGTACCCAGGTAGAAAACCGGTCCAGCCATGATTCAAACCCCTTGGCGGGTCTGCGAGCCCACCCGTATGGCGTGCTCCCTCACCACAGACACTACCCGACGACACCGACGCAAAACAGCCAGCCTCACAACGGGTTACACACCACCGCCCACCCCGGTGCCGGATGGGCGGTGGTGTGGGTATGGCTCGCCCCCGCCAGGGTCTGATAGCCCGCGGTGTCAGCCCTCCGAGGGACAATCGCCTCACAACTCCGAAGGGGACACCATGATGCAGCACGATTTGCTCGACGAGTTCATCCCGGCCGGCGAGGGGTTCTTCCCCGACGACGCGCTGCCGACTCACCACCTCGACGACGGCCAGGACGGCGGTCAGCGTGGGGTCTGCCCGCACTCTGGTGCAAGCCGCACCGACACCGGTGGCTGCCCGCGCGGATGCGCCGGCGCCACCGAGCACTACTCCAACGACGGTCACCGGGCCTGCTATGACCCCGCACCCGTTCCGGCGACGGGCAGGTCCCAGCGGTGAGCGCGGGCACTGACCACGCCGACCTGTGGGCCTACGAGTCAGCCGCGTGTGAGCCCACCGCGTGGGAACGCTGGATCGCAGCCGTCGAGCAGATCCTCGGGCACTGCGCCGACGGCGACGCCGACACTGACGGATATTCACTCGACGGCTTCTACGACAGCTGGAAGCAAGGGGTGTCGCCCGAGGCGGCCGCCGCTGGTGTACACGGGGCGTCACGATGACCACGTCGGCTCAGGGCATCAGCGACTTCGTGCGCAAAGGCATTGCGGCACAGAACGCCGCCGACCGTGCAGCAGGACGATTGACAGCCGCAGAGGCTGACCACGAGGTTGCGGTCCGCGAGCTGCGGGCCCGCCTCGGTGACGAACTGCAGGCGGCGATCGGCGCGGCCCGACAAGCGGCGCGCACATTGGCGGAGCTGTCCGGCCCGGTCTATGACGTCGAGTACGCAGAAGGCGAGCGCGGCCGCGATCTCGCCGCACTGATTGAGACCGCTCGCCGGGAACTGACCGCCGCGCAGGCGCAGCTCGTCCGGTGAAACGAGAGCACGATAGTTTTTCCGAATCATCAACCAGGAACAGGATTTAACGGCATGGGCCGACACTCCAAACCCGAAGATTCACCGACGCCGGACGCTGCTGAGCCTCAGTCCGAAAGCCGTCACGCCGCGCAGGACTCAGAGGTCACCGATGCGCACTGCGCCGAAGCCGCGGCCGCGGCCGCACGTGTCGTGACCGGCTCATGACGCAGCTGTTGAACTCCGCCGGTATCGAGAACAGCCCGCTGCTGATGGTGGTCATCGGCGCGGTCGGTGTATTCGTCGCGCTGTCGCTACTGCGGCTGTTGCGGCGCATCAAGCGGATGATCTGGACCGCAGCAGTTTTGGCCGCAGCCGGCAGCGCGGGGACCGGCGGCAGCTGGGCGGTCTTCGACGCACTCAAAAACCTGCGCTGATCCCGCCGCTATCGGCTCGAACCTCAACGAGACAGCCGTGGCCGTCACCGACGACCACGGCTGTTCCGCGTGCTGCTCAGGTGCTACTGCGGCAGCGGGGCCACTGCGGTCGTGCTCGGCGCCACCGGCGTCCCTTGGCTGCCGGCGGGCATGGCCGCCGCTGGCGCTGTGGCGGCTGCCGGCGGGACCGTCGTCGTCGGCGCGGGTGAGGGAGCGGTAGGCGGCGCCGGCGCCGGTGTAGCCGCCGGATCGACCGGGGTGCCCTGGCTGCCGGTAGCGGCCGGCGGCACGGCCTGGAGGGTGGGAGTGCTGCCAGCCGGCGCAGCACCGTCGACCGGGGTGCCCTGGCTACCAGCAGGGAGCGGTGTGCCCGAGCTGCCGGTGGGCAGTGGCGTGCCAGCGCTGCCGGCCGGCGCGCCCGGCACCGTTGCGGCGGCGGGCTGGCCAGGCGCAACTCCAGGTGGCGGCGCCGTCGGCCCGCCCGCCGCGGCGGCGGCACCTGGCGCCGCGGGGGTGGAGACCGATCCGCGGGTCGATCCCGAGGTCCCGGCGCCACCGGTGCTGGGTGCCGGCGGCGGTGTCAGCCACAGCAGCAGATCAGTGCCGGCGGCGTTGTAGACGACGCTGTCCGGGTTGGCTCCGGTGACGTCGAAGTACAGCTTGCCGGTCGTCTGCTGCCCCTGGGCGAGCCCGCTAGGGTTCACACCCTGGGGTGTGGCGACGGTGAACAGCACGCGGTAGGTGTCTCCGTTTCGGGCCCTGGCGTTGAAGTTGGACACGATCGGGGTGACCCCGCCGGAGATCGCGGTGTCTGTCGCGGTCGCCTCCCACAGGGTGCCTCGCACGGGGTAGGGAATGGCGTCGCTGCTGGGCTTGAGTCCGGTGACGGTCCAGCCCTGCGTCACCGCGCCGTCGACGAGCCTGGCCTCGTTCCCGAATGTGGTTGTGGTGACGTCGGCTGCGGCGATGGGAGCGCCGGTCAGGCCCATCCCCATCGCGAGGGCGATCGACGCGGCTCCGGTGCAGATGGTCGCATTCTTCATTCGAGCTGACTCCTAGGTTTCGTCCCTGCGAGGGGCGGTGTGCAGCAAATGTAAAAACTATCAGCGGGCGCCCATAGGCTGGCTAGCGCTGCGCCGTGACTCGCCCGCGCGCTCCCTTCTGGGTTTCGCTGGTGTGTAGGGGTTCCCTGAATTCGCGATCAGGCCGCGGCCTTCTTTTCGGTGTTGGACGACGCCCCGTCGTGTGCCGCAGGATTGGGTTTGCCGGCGGTGTTGGTCGAGTCATCGCTGCGGCGGTGGCGTCCCCCGCCTGCCGATGCAGCAGTCGAGGTCGAGGTGCTCGTGGAGGCTGTCGCGTCACGGTCGACCGGCGCGGCGTGGCGGCCGTAGGTGTCTGCGGTCTTCGCCGTCGCCGTGTCTCGTTTGGTGGTCAGCTTGGTCGTGGGGACCTCAGCAGCTGCCGGCGTGGCCTTCGACGACGGTTGCTGTGCAGCGGGCTCCGTCGCCGTTGGGGTGTCTCGCGGCGTGGTCGGTTTGCGCGTCGTGTCGGACTCGGGCGTGGTCGTGGCGACGGGTGCAGGTTCGGCCGTATCCGTATTCGTCGCCGGAGTCGCTGCCTCGCTTCCCGCCGCAGTGCTGTCGTGCGCTGTTTCTGTCTGCGCGGCAGGAGAATTTGTGTGCTCTCCCTGGGCCTCCGGTTCTGGTGCGGCATGCCGGCTGGTGGTGCTCCCCTCTTCTGCCGTGGCCGGTGAGACGTCCGCGGTGTTGAGGGTCAGTGTGTGAAGTGGCCTCGAGTTGGGGGTGGCGACGGCATCGTCGGTTGCCGCGGTGGCGCTGAGTTTCGCCGTGGGCACCGCCAGTGAGGTAACGGCGCCGCCGATGGCTTGGCCGAAGTCGATGGCCGAGGCGATCGTGTTGAGGGTCGTTTTGGCAGCGAATGCGGCCACCTTGACCGCTGTGGTCACGGCAGCGGCCAGGGTGTGTGGGAGGCCGGCGATCAGTGGTGACACTCCAGCAGCTTGGAGGACGCCGGTAGCTGCGGTCGCAAGGCCGTTGGCCAGCGAGTTCACCACGTCGGCCGCGGTGTCGGTGAGGTCGGCACCGACGCGAAACGGCAGTGAGGCGAACGAGCTAGCCGTTCCCACAACCGATTTCACGGTTGTTCCGGCTGCACCCACGATGACGGACACGGCGTGGGTGTAGCTGGCCAGGCTCAGCGGTGCGGTGCCGATGCTCGACAGAGCTTCCTGTACTGCGCCTGCCTCACTGCCGTTGCCCAGCCAGGTTCCGATGATCGCGTTCGCGCCGCCGGCGAGTCGATCGAGAGTGGCGACCCCGGCGGTGGAGATGGCCGTGGAGATGCCGGTGACGCCGGCGACGGCGGCGGTGACCGGCGCCGACACGATGCCTTGCACCGCGGTAAGCGCCCCGTTGATGAGTGCGATATCGGTGAGTTCCTTGCCGGCGTCGAGCAGGTCGTTGACCGCCGACAGTGCGTTGGTGATCTGGGAGCCCACCCCGTGGACGAGGGAGTTGGCCAGCGTGAGGCCGTTGGAGGCGAGGTCGGTGACGCCGGTGACGCCGTGCTGCAGAACCAAGCCGGCGATCCCAAGAGGGGAGGCGAGCAGCCCGATGTAGTTCGACGCGGCCAACGGATCGTTGACGACGTTCGCGACGGCCTGCAAGGCGGTGCCCAGGCTCCCGGTCACTGCCGAGGTCAGGATCTCGGTGACCTGGCCGGTACTCAAGGTGATGGCGGCCCCGGCGGTCGATACCGTCGTGGCGAGCTGCCCGAGCCCTCCGGAAGACGCCGACTTCAGAGCGACCAGCACGGCTTTGAGGGGTGGGCTGCCGGCGGCCGCGGCGATGAGCTGGTCCCACACGGTGTCGTTGAGTGTGGCGGCCGAGTGCAGGGCCCCGGTGAGAGTGTTGCCGGCGGTGTCGACGACGGAGGTGACGGTGTCACCGACCGTGCGCAGTGCGGTATCGAGGTTGGCCACCAGGGCGGCGATGTCGGCGGGGCTGATGACCGCCGCGAGCTGCATCTCAGAGACCGTCACGTGCGGAACGGCTGGGACGGTCAGCTGATGTGGATTGACGACGGCAAGCGGGCTGAACACGATGGCGCTGGCCATCGTCGCGGCGATGCCAGCCTTGATGTAGGGACGGGCGAACGATTCCACTGAGGCCTCCACGGCAGGAAGTAATTCAACAGGTCTGAGATCGCGAAACCGCTGGAAGAAGTGCCCCCCGGCACGTCCCGCTGGGATAAATCTAGCTTATGTTCCTACGTTATAACACGACACAATGACACTCTTCTTACGCATTACGGTGGCTTGACCATGACTCTGTCCGGTGATGACCGCTATCGGGACAGACCGCACGTGACGCGCCGGGTTCTGCGCGGCTTCGACGCTGCGGCGTTCTCGACGTTGCGCCGACAGGCCGGGATGAGCGTCAGCGATCTCGCCCGCTTGTCGGGGGCGTCGCTGAGCACCATCCACCACTGGGAGGCCGGGCGCCGCACCCCGCAGGTCGACGTGTTGGCCACCGTCATGGCGGTCATCGGCGCACCCATCGAGGCGGTCGTGAGCATCGACGCCGCCGATCGCTTCCCCGGCGACTGGCGCGTGATGCAGGGATTGACTCAGCCCCAACTCGCGGCGGCAGCCGGGATGTCCACGGCCATGGTGCAGCGCATCGAGCGCGGTGAGTATCCGCTCTCGGAAGGCAGCGCCGCCATCCTGGCTGGGCTGCTCGGGATCAGCGCGCACACCTACCGGCAGGCCTACCGGCGGGCACGTGAGCGTCCCGCGGGCACACCCTGCTGAGCCATCCCGGCAGGCAGTCATGGGTTGAGCGGTCCTGGCGGCGTCTGAAAGATGATGCGCGGCTTCGCGTCTGGGATTTGTTCTTCGGTGATGAGAAAGCCGTCGCGCGGGTACATCCACGACGTGGTGTCGGGCCCGCAGATCGCGCGGCTAGCATCGGCGCTGGGCAGCCAGCACGTCTGCGGATTGCCGTCCACGGGACCCGGTTTCATCTGAACGGTCACTTCGCCGGAGTGCAGGTCCTTGAACACGTAATTGCCGTCCTTATCGACGTAGCTCACCGTGTCGGTGTCCGGGGGACACAGCTTGGCGACATCGCCGTTCTCGGTGCCGATGTAGCAGACCGAGGCCTGCGGTTGCTCCGGTGGTGGAGGTTTGGGTCCGACGTGGATCTCCGGGAAGTCGTTGGCCCACTTGATGGCCCGCATGCGTTGCGCGGCCAGCTGGTCCTCGTCGATGTACGCCGCGGCGTGATCCCGGAGTCGTTGATCGTAGGTGGCGAAGTCGGCGGCTTTCGACTGCAGCTGGCCCTCTCTGGCCGCCAGGCCGGCGGCGATACCGACCGCGATCGGATAGCCCATGGGGCCGTGAGTGGCGCCGATTCGCTGCACCTCGGCCGCGGCCTGCGGCGAGATCAGCAATGCGCGCGCCGCGAGGTCGCCATAGGCGTCGGCGGCGCGCAGCAGATCCGCAGGGTTGACGTTGAGCCGCTGGTCCATTCCCCCACCCCGTGGCAGTTAAGCACGCCCTGGCAGATCGGCGGCAGTATCGTTGCGCCGCTTACGTATTGACTTAACAATCAATGCAAGGGCCGCAAACCAGACCAACGCCGTGACGATGATCCCCGCTTGAATGGTCACGCTGTTGGCGACGACCTGCACGGGGGTAGGCACCGTCTCCCCACCTGCGTCGACGCCGACGTCAAGCAGCCGGTAACTCAGCGCCAGGGCTATCAAGACCACTCCGAAGATCGGTCCGGAGATCAGAACCCCTAAACCGGACGGTTCACCAGATATGACATACCGTCTCCGGCTCCGCACCAGTGCTTTCGACGATGCGAGCACCGATGCCACGATGGTCAGCCCCAAAGCCAGCCAGATGATCGCGTACACATACAGCTGACCCCACACGGTGAACACATGGCTCATGACGGTCCCCTCTCTTGATCGGGCTCACCGTAACTTCAGCGATGGACACCGACGGCTATCGCTGATGGCGTTCAGGTGAGGGTCGGAACAGCGGTGCGAGCGAGCACGCCGTCCGCGGTTTCTTTGATGGCCTTGATCTCGCGGTGGTGCAGCGGAGTGGTGTCCGAGATGACCCGGCCCGACTCGTTCTTGTCATACATGCGCTCCAGGACCTCGCCGAGCTGCCCGGTGGTCATCTCGGCGACCTTGCGGACTCCGCTGAGCTGCTCGCGGACGGCGGCTGCGATCCCTTCCCACCACAGGCGCCGTTCGGCCGGTGACTGCGGGCCGGGGTTGACCGCGGCCGCGGCCACCGCTGCGTCAGTGCCGGCGGCCGACGCCGGTGCAGGTCCGTGCCAGACGATCGTCCGAACGGCCGACGCATGGGAGTCCTCGGTCTGTGGCGGGGTGAGCGACAGCAGCGCCAGGGTGGAGCAGATGAGCGAGAGGTCGACCGCGATAGGCCATAGCCAGGCGATGTCGCGACTCATGCCGAGCATGATGATCAGATCCCGCAGCGAGAAGAACGACATCGCGAAGGCGCACACGGCGACTCCGACGGTCAGCAGGAGTGCCGCACCCAGGACGATCGCGTCGACGCGGCGGTATCCCCGCCGGCGGGTCCGGATGAGCAGCGCGACGCTGTGAGTACTTCCGAGCAGGACCGCCGGAGGCACCGCAGCGGCGATAGCGGCGAGCAGCTTGAGGTGCATCTCTGGTGCGGTCATCCAGGCATGAATGACGTTGCCGCCGATGGATACAACCGTGGTGAACAGCAGCCACGCCCAAAAGAACCACAGCGCATGCCGGCGGGCGGCGTCTGCGCCGGCCTTGCCGACCGTCTGCGCCGGATCGTCCTGGGCGGGCTCGGGTGGCACGGCGGCCGCAGTGGCGGCTGCCGGCGCCTCGGCGGCCGCCGGAGGCGACATGGGCGCCAGGGCGTGCTGCGGAGCGGTGAGTTCGGCGCCGTTGTGGGTGCGCGCTTCGTCCAGGACGGTCATGGTCAGTTGCTTCCCTTCAGGTGGAGGTGGAGCGACGTCGGCGCAGAGCCCGAATGGATCTGCCGCGCAGAGCAAACGGCGAAACCGGGCACGATGGCCCGGACAGTAACAGCGGAGGTGGACACGGTCGATCGTTGGCGATCACCGCTGGTGGCGGTGGTCACAGAAGACCCTTGGCGCGGTAGTCGGCGAGTTTGGCGCGCACGCCCTGGGCGTAGTTACGCCGCGCTGCGGCTTCGGTGATCCCTCGCTCGGTCAGTGCCCGAAGCGCGCGGCGCACCTTGGCGAGGTCGCTTCCAGGGTGGTTGAGGACATCGGCGGCGGCCGCGGCGCACCAGCCGGCGTCATACCACCGCTGGGCTTTCATGACGGCGAACTGCTTGCGGGTCATGAGGGTCATCTCTGGTGCCCTTTCTGCAAGTGTTTCGACTGTGCCGGTTACGGTTTGGGAGCAGTCCACACCGGATCCCAGGTGTCGAACTCGCCGGCGTCGACGCGGGCTTGCACGCCCTGCCAGGGAGCACTGTCGGGGCCCGTCTCGATGACGCACTGCTCGAAGAAATCCACCGCGGCCAACGACCCGAATTCGGCATAGTGCTCGGCCTGCAGCTGCGCACTCCACCTCGCAACCTCGGCGTCGGTGAGTTCGGCGTGATTGTCCGCGATCCACTCGTTGGTCCTGGCGGCGATGCCAGTGACATCCCAGTCCGCAGGGTCGAGGTCGGCGCGGCGCAGCAGGCCGGCGATCTCATCGTTGCTGAGCTTCGGAGTCTTTTGCGGCATACGCTCATCCTCTCCGCTATCGTTGCGCTTGTCAACACTGGATCGTTGCCTCTGTCACCATTGGCGGGTATAGTAGTAGCCATCAGGACCCACGCGGGAATGGAAGAGAAGCCATGCCAGACAGCGCCAACGTCACGGTCATCACCACGGCACCGGTGAGCAGTGGCGACCCCCGCATCTACACCGACCCCTACCCCGACGCCAAGGGCAACGACCTCGTCAAAGAAACCTGCGGGAAGTGCGGCGGCGACGGGATGTACCACGCCCCATCAGGTTACGTGATTCAGAACCCCTACGGCCGACCCGGAGACGGAATCAAAGGATGCTTCGATTGCCGCGGCCGTGGGCACCGCTACGTCAAGGTCTCCAGCGTCCGCTCCCGGATCCGCCGCAGTGTCAAAGCCACATTGCAGCGCGACGCCGACGACGCCACCAGGGCGGCGGCCGCTGCCCGGCATCACGCCGCCGAACTGGCCGAAGCATGGGATCAGGCTCATGCCGAGCAGAAGCGCCGCGCCGGGCTCAACAACACTCCCGCCGGCCAGCCGGGACAGCGGCTGCGAGGATTAGCCGGCACCGTCGAACTCGCGAAGAGTATCGAAGTCACCGGATTCCGCGGCTACGGAACCGATTACAAACGCCTCGTGATCGTCACACTCGACACCGGTCAGGTCCTCAAAACCTTCAGCACCAGCGCCGCCCTCACACAAGTACAGCGCGGCGATCGCGTCACCGTGGCAGGGACAGTGAAGGACTACGACACCTATCAAGGCCAAACCCAAACCGTGCTCACCCGAGTAACCCTGCACATCGAGGCCTCCCGTCAGTCCTACGACGACATCAGTCCCGGTGACCAGATCCAAACCGGCGGCGACTGGTTCCCAGTTACACACGTCGACAACGACATTCACGTTCAGGTGACCCTCGGCGAGCGTTCATGGACCTCGCGGATCCGCCGCCACCAGATCACCGGCCACCGCCCGGCCTGAGCACGCCTCGACGCCACAAGGAAAGACACGACCATCACGACGACAGCACCGGCAAGTTCCCCCGAAGCATCCGGCGCCGACGGTACCGTTGCGGCTGTCAACAGTTCCACCGCCGTTGACGCTCGACCCAGCAGGAAGACCCCTATGACCTGGACAACGCAGCTGACCTACACCGCGGACGGCCTCACCGAGGCCGACACCGCGGCACTGGCCACCACGCTCACCGGCGCAGACGTCGCCTACACCGACGGCCGGCTACAGATCAGACTCGAGGTCGACGCCAGCACCCTCCAAGACGCCACCGATGCCGCCCTGCGCGTCGCGGCCGCCGCCACCGGACTGCTCAAGCCCACCCACCTCCAGGTCCTACCCACCGACGAATTCCTCGGCCGCGGCCGCGCTCCGTTCACCCTCGACCTCATCGGTATCACCGAGATCGCCGCCGAGTTCGGCGTCACCCGCCAACGCGCCGGCAAGATCGCCGAGCTGCCGGGCTTCCCCGCGCCCGTCGCACATCCAGCCTCCGGCCGGGTCTACAGCCGTCCCGCCGTGCAGGCCTTCCACCAGCAATGGGAAGCCAACCGCACCCGCCAGCGCCCCTCCCGAACCCACACCACTACCGCCGCAACGAAAGCGAGCACCCCATGACCGTCCGCATCGACCGCACCCTCCCCCACCACCCGTCTCACGCCCACGTGCTCGACACCCCGCCGCGCAGGCATGCGACACCCGACCACACCACCTCTGCCGCCGCTGCGCATACCTCGGCCACATCCCGCACCCACCGCCACATCGAGCGCCACCGCGATCAGCGTTAGCCGGCGTGCCTGACCCACTCACCCTGAGGGCCGACGTCCTGGGCTGGGCACGTACCGCGCACTACGTCACCACCATCGCAGAGGACGGCGATCTCCAGCTGCGCTCCGAAGCCGGCGCACCAACCCGGTACTACATCCGCCGCCGCGGCACCGCCCGCTGGGAGCTAACCCAGACCGCCGACGGCGACGACGAACACCCTGTCCTGTTCGTCGCCGACATCACAGTCCTGGACCGCTACCTCGTCGGCCTCTTCGCCGATGACATCCGCGAGG
Organism: Mycobacterium sp. JS623; assembly: GCF_000328565.1. Lineage (NCBI taxonomy): Bacteria > Bacillati > Actinomycetota > Actinomycetes > Mycobacteriales > Mycobacteriaceae > Mycobacterium > Mycobacterium sp. JS623. The sequence goes on from NC_019959.1 coordinate 154,947, forward strand.
ACCTCGCTCTGCCCTTCCTTGACTTAAGTTGGGACACCCAGGATCTGGCTCCGGGATACGAACTCTCGGATATGGTGCGCGGCTACCGCACACTGAGCCGATCAGGATCGGGTCCAGTCGCCGCCGCACCAGATTCCACCGTGAGCCTCGTGACGTTGGTGCCGCTCTCACACATGCTGGGCTGGTCGATCGGTGAGCTCAAACGCTCATTCCTGCACCCTGCCGGAGCCCCGTTTCTCCGCGACCGGCGATACGCCTCACGCTAGGCGCTACCCACACCGGTGATGCAGCCTGCATCACCGATGCCAACCGCCCAAACTCCCATATCGGTTCTGCGTCACAGCAATTCACCACCCGGCTATTACACTCCTCCCTCTAACCCCTGACATGCGGCGGTTCGATCACTGCTCAGCCCTGAAGCCTCCCAGGCGACCCAACTGACCACGAAACGCTCGCGCCCCTCATAGACTCGGTAGATGGCGACCGCCTTCACATACATGCCCATTCGCGACATCGAGAAGCCGCAGATGATTCGCGTCCCCGCCAACGGCGGAGTCCTCGATATCTACACCGGCTACGCAAAGATTCACGTTGATCACGGCAGCGAAGTCCGCCGCCACAACATGTATTCCCTTGTGCCCCTGCCTCGCCAAAATCCGCCCGACCCCTTCCGGGTGCAGGAATACCCCGGACCGTTAGCTGAGGTGGCCGTCCAAACCGCCATGACCGCATCCCTGACGAGCTTCGGAGACAATCCTCGGGTCGCCGCGGTGGATTGGGCGCAAATCGAGCTTCGGCCCGCCCATTTCCACGAGGACCGCGAAGGCGTTGTTTTGCTCATGAATGTCGCCATCGCTGTAGCCGAGGGCGTCGTCTTGCGGTTCGCCTACCAGGTCAACGTCTTCACACCAGGCAGCCGGGACATAGTTTCACTGCTCGACGAGCGGCGCCAACCCGTACCTGGCGCCGCTGACGGCATAAGCACCGACTTCCGCCAGGTCTAAACACCTGGCGTGGTTGATCGGATCGTGAACAACTCTCCGCTGATCTCGGGATACCTCCCCACGGAGTCATCGCGCCGCACCGAGTACTCACCAACCCAGCAGCGCTCGTCGGCCGGGTTGATCCTGACCGCGCCTTGCGCAGAGACCTCGACGGCTGCGGTTGGAAACACCGGTCCTGCGACGCTGCCCAGTGCCCGCCGAAGCTCATCCTCGGACACCGACCGCAGCTTCGGGAGCATGGCGGCAACTAGTTCATCGGATAGGTGATCATCGTGGAAGGCTGCGATCACTCCGTCGATGCCGTACTCACTATTCGTGATCGCGATGTGGGACTTGTTCTTTGCGGCGTGGACGGTCACCCGCACGCCGAACCTCGCATCCTCTTCCAAGGCGCAATCACCAGCCACCGAGACAAGCCGGCGCGCGTTGGCCTCACGTAAAGCGAACCACACTGGCCGAGCGGTGTCGGTCCCGTCGGCGATCCGACGCGGTACGCGTGCCCAGCGTGCCAGCGTGCGGTCTGGCTCCCAAGATGTCCACGTACCGCCAACGCTGTAGCGGTAGTAGTGCAGATGACCGCTGGGCAGTTCGATGGGCGTGGGCGGCGACTTTGGTGAGCTGTGCCCCCGCTCGAAGCGCAGCGTGGTGAACGCGCGGGGGATGGTCTCAGCGAGGTTGGTGTAGAGGCTGTTTTCCGCGTCGCCCATGCGCGCGGCGACCGGGGTGGTGCTGCTGTAGTGGCCGGCAAGCACTGTGCTGTGTGAGGTGTCCAGCTTCGAGAGTGCGTCCCGTAACGCCTCTTTCAATGATTTTTGCCAGTCGCTGCGAACATCAGACCCGTGCTGGACGCGCTTCCCGGACCACATTTCGACGACTGCGTCGTCTCCGCGGATAACGTACTGGCGTGACTGTTCAGTCATCGAGCATCAGTAGTTGGCCGAGCAGAGGGCGCGCCGGCTTTCCACGCGCATCGCACGAAGGGCATCATCCACGACACCCTAGTGAGGCAGGTCGGATCTTCCTGGTTAGCCGCGCTGGCCGCCGCCACTATCGTCAGATTCCGCGTGCCATGTTCGCGAACCGGGACATGTGAAGTTGGTGTGCCACAGTGATATTGGCGGTCGGGCCGTTGCGGTGCTTGCCCAGGATGATGTCCGCCTCGCCGCCACGCGGATCGTCGCGGTCGTGCGCGTCGGGACGGTGCAACAGCATGACCATGTCGCTATCCTGCTCCAGCGATCCAGACTCGCGAAGATCGGACACCTGGGGTCGTTTGTCGGTGCGCTGCTCGGGGCCACGGTTGAGCTGGCTGAGCGCGACCACCGGCACGTGCAACTCTTTGGCCAGCAGTTTGAGGCTGCGGGAGAAGTCCGACACCTCCTGCTGTCGGGAATCGTATTTCTTCCCCGAACTCATCAGCTGTAGGTAGTCCACGACGATCAGTCCGAGATCGGTTCGCTGTTTGAGCCGTCGGGCCTTGGCCCGGATTTCCATCATGGTCAGGTTCGGGGAGTCGTCGATGTAGAGCGGCGCTTCACTGATCTCGCTCATCCGTCGCGCCATTCTTGTCCAGTCGTTATCGCTGAGACGGCCGGCGCGCATGTCGGCCAGTTTGATGCTGGCTTCGGCCGAGAGCAGTCGCATCACGATCTCGGATTTGCTCATCTCCAGCGAGAAGATGACGCTCGGGCGGCGGTGCTTGATCGAGCAGGATCGCATGAAATCCATTGCCAAGGTCGACTTTCCGTGCCCAGGACGCCCGGCGATGATGATCATTTGCCCGCCGTGAAGACCGTTGGTGATCTCGTCGAGTTCCACGAACCCGGTGGGAATGCCTGCCGCTTGGCCGCCGCCGGATTGGATGGCGTCGATTTCGTCCATGGTCGGCTGCAGCAGCGCCTCCAGCGGCACCATGTCCTCGCTACCGCGGTCTTCGGTGACGTCGTAAATCTCAGCCTGGGCGCGGTCGACGACCTCGGCGACGTCGGCTCCCTCGGCGCCGGCGTAGCCGTACTGCACGACACGGGTGCCGGCCTCCACCAGGCGGCGCAGCAGGGCCTTCTCCGCGACGATGCCGGCGTAGTAGCCGGCGTTGGCCGCGGTCGGCACGGTAGCAATCAGAGTGTGCAGGTAGGGCGCTCCGCCGATGCGTTGCAGCACCCCGCGCCGGTCGAGTTCAGCGGCGACGGTGACGGCGTCGGCCGGCTCACCCTGCCCGAAGAGGTCCAAGATGGCGTCGTAGACCTGGCGGTGGTTGGGCCGGTAGAAGTCATCGGGGCGCAGGCGCTCGATGACGTCGGCGATCGCGTCCTTGCTGAGCAGCATCCCGCCGAGCACGGACTGCTCCGCGGCCAGATCCTGCGGCGGTTGACGGCCGTTGTCGAGATCGGTGTATGGCTGCACCGACGGGCGCCGGCGGGTACGGGCTGGTGCTTCGTCGAGATCGGTCATGCGGGGATCGCCTCCTCGAATTCGGCGTCGGCCTCGCCGGCGGCGAGGTCAGCGGCGATGTGCGGCCAGCACTGGTCACACACGGTCGCCATGGCTTTCAGCGGCAGCTCGGGGCGGTAGATGCCACGGTCATAACCGCACACCACGCAGTTGCAACCACCGCTGATCGCCAGGTCCATCAGCAGCTCGGTGCTCAGCGACGACGCCGCCGGAACCGGCTCATTCACAACGGATTTCGGCTCGCACTCGGCCAAGATGTCGCCCGCCCAGCGCGCCAACGCCGCGGTCAAGGGCATCTCGGGGAACAGCCGCGCGACCCGACGGCCCGCGTTCGCCAGCGCTGCGATCGGGTCGCTCATCGGGCGGCCGAACTTGACCTCGCTGGCGTGAAGTACTTCGGCGCGCAGCTCGGGGTCGGTCGCGGCGGTGACCTCGGCGTACCAGCGTGCGTTGACGTCCTCGGCGGCGGCACGGTTGGCCGCGGCCTGCCGGGCGTCCCAGGCGGCCTGCAGGGGCCGCAGCCGCGGTCCGGAACCGATGACGTTGTGCCGCAGCCGCCACAGCGCCAGCCGCCACGGCCGCTCGATGTCAGCGGGCATCGGGGCGCTCAGCACGTCGAGGATCTGCTCGGGGCGCCATCCGCGCTCCAGGCGTTGGCGGATCTCGCGTCCGAGCATCCAGCGCAGGTGCTTGGGCAGCCGCGCCAACGGTGCCGGCAGTGCGCGCATCACGTCGGTCAGATCGGCTGAGGAGACATTCACCGCAACCGGTCGGGGGCCGGCCACCGCCGTTTCGGTCCGGGGGGTAGGGGGGTAATGAGTTTGGTCTTTATAAGGAAGCGGCTCGGAAAAGGTGACGGATTCGGGCTTGGGACGGCCTTTGTAGTCGACGATGACGCGCCCGGAACGGTCCCGTTCGAGCACCTTGACGTCGCCCACGAAGCGGTCGTGGATGGCGATGAATGACCGCGCTCCGCGGCCCTGTGCGGCCCGGTAGACGATCAGCTCGTCGGCCGCCAGCCCGGCCAGTGCGCGGCCGATCGTCTTGAGGTCGTAGCGGCGACCGCCGGCCGCGGCGATCAGCTCGACGACCTGGGGCAGGCCGACACGGTCGTCGGCGATCTTGCTCCAGCCGCACAGCAGCTTCAGCACGGCTGTCAGTGCGTGCTTTCGTGCGCCGCGCAGCCGCAGGCGGGCGGCGTCGGCTTCGACGCGCTCGCGCACGGTGGCGGCGTCGGAAAAGTCCACGCGCTGCCGGTTCTGGCAAACGCATTTCTCGAGGTTTCGGGCTTCGCGACACGCCCATGAAGTTCCTGCGTTTACGCAGGTCACGGGGTATGTCTGCGAAACCCTGGTCAGATGTGTTGATCTGTGTCCAGGGTAAGCGCTACCCTGAGAACTACCTTCCACGGTGTTCTCCCTGATAGATGCAGGACCCTGAGACTCGAAGTTGGCGCTTCGGATCTCGCGAGGCTCGGAGTTGGCGCTCCGGGAGAGAACTTCTCTTGATTCCTCACATCCCCCTCGGGGGGCTTGTGTCCTCTTGATCCCGCTATTGATTTGTAAGTCGTCTCGTTGGCGCGAGACGGTTAGATCTGCTTGTTAGACCTCCTTTACCGAGTCGTTACTGTCCATCCGACCACGCCATTGGCCGGTGATCTTGGAGCGACACGTTCCGCAGCAGCGTTGCCAGCGCCACCACGGTCGTTGTCGCAGGAATAGACACCCGTCCCACTCGTCACAGGTAGCGCTTGCGCCAGGTGCCCACGGCCCACGCCAGGGCCTCGTCGGTCAGTGACGCCGCGATTTCGCGCTCCAGTCGCTCGTCAAGGGCTCCAGGGGTGTCGGGGGCCGCGCTACCGCGCAGGCCTGCCCATGCTGCTGCTCGCCCGATCCAACGCTTAACCACGTCGACTCCCCTCTGAGCTGTTTGATGCGTCCTCGGTGGTGATCCCGCCGCCGCGCAGCGCGCGTCGCAGCAGGGCGGCGTAGGCGTGCTTGGTCATCGGCGGGGTCATGGTCTGGCCGAGTTCGGCCAAGGCGGCGTCGGGGTTGCTGATGCGGTGCTGCAGGGCGGTGATCCACCGGTCGCGGTGCACGCTGGGCCGCTGCGCCTGCAGTGCCTCCACCGCGATCCGCGCCAGCACGGCCTGGGTGCGGCCGGCTTGGCGGGCGCGCTGCTGGTTGGCTTCCGACCCCACTGCGGCCAGACGGGGATTGTTGGCGATCATCGCCGGCCCTCCGTCCCCGGCAGCGCCACGTCGTAATGCGCGGCTAAGGCCAGCAACGTCGAGCATGGCGAGATCACCGTGCACTCCCCGCTCAGCGACCCCTCACGTTCGTGCGCCCACGGCCCAGCGGTGAATGAGCACTCCAGGCACAGCACCTCCCGGTGCGGGCACGACGTCGCCGCGGGTCCGTGCGCAGCTCGGCAGCCGTGATCCATGCAGCCCTGGCAGACCGTGAGCCGCGGCCGGTGGATGGCGGCGTGGGCGAGCAGATCGCTGCGATGGTCGGCCGTCCCCGGCTGTCCCGGCGGAGCGTCAGCCAGGATCGCGGTGAAGATCTGGCGCAGCAGCACCCCGCGCGGGTCCTCCCCCGCGTCGGCGACATAGAGCGCGATTTCCTGCTCGATGGTGCCGCGGTCGATCGCGACCACCCAGCTGCACCGCTCGCAGCGCAGTTTGGTCAACCACGGGCTGTCATAGGCGAACGGACCCATCGCGCGCAGCAGCTGAACTTTCACCCCGCACGCCGAAAAGGACTCCACCCCAGCTGGTTTGCGGCTCTCCAGGTGCGCCTCATCGCGCGCAAGCGCCACTCGCGGGGCCAGCGATTCGAGGTCAACGGCATGCCAGCGGGTGCCCGAGGACGCCCCGCCGCCGCCGATGGCGAAGCGGTGGGTGTCGTAGTCGAACGCCGCGCTCATGCGGTCCTCCTGATCGGTTCGGCGTTGCTGGTCTGGCGCAGGTATTGCGCTGCCATCCGCCGGATTTGGTCGTAACGCTCGCCGGTCATCCGCTCGGGTGTGGCTTGGGCCTGCCCCTCATCCACGCCCTGAATGAGCAGGTCGTACTGCATCTTTTTCAGATCGAGGGTTTCGAGCATCACCGGATCCGACCCCTGGTCGGTGGTGCAGAAGTAGGCGCGCACCGGCTTGGTCTGTCCTGGTCGCCGCGCACGCCCGATGGCCTGGCGGTGCACCGCGGGTGACCAGTCCATCTCGCCGAACACCACGGTGGAGACCACCTTCTGGAGTCCGTCGATGCCCGCGCCGGAGCGCAGGGACAGGATCAGCACGCGTGATCGGCCGGCGATGAAATCCTCCAGGGACCGGGCCTTCTGGGTGTCGGTCTGTCGGCCGGTGTACATGGCCGGATTGTGTCGGCGCAGCCGCTCGGCCCAGATGTCGTGCACGGCGTGATGCCAGCCCAGCAGCATCACCCGAGACTCACTTTGCAACATCAGATCCACCACGTCGGCCACAAACGGCGCCTTGGCGATCCCGGTGTGCTGGCGCATGATCCAGTCGAATTGACCTGCTGCGGTCCACCGCTCGCGTGGGTTGGCCGACTGATCGAGAATCAGCCGCGCCAACGCTGCGGCGTTGCCAGAGATCTCGTTGAGAACGGTGGGATCCGAGGGCACCGACCATTCGATGGGGATGGCCGGCGGGACCTGGATGCCCACCTCTTCCAGCTCGCGGCGCAGCAGCAGGCCTTGTGCGGTCAAAAATGAGCGCAATGCCACCGGATCATGCACGCGGGTCTTGGAATTCAAGCTGCTGGTGTGGCACCACTCGCGGGCGAATTCTTCCCGACTACCCAAGGCACCGGGGCGCAGCACGTCGACGACGTTGTAGATCTCGCCGCCGTAGTTGTAGATCGGGGTGTCCGAGAGCCCGATGCGGTATGTGGCCGCTGCCGAGATCGTCGCGGCTGCCTTGTACCGGTTGGACTCATCGCGGCGCAACTCCTGAACCTCGTCGAAGATCACCGTGCGCACAACACCTTTGAGGTGGTGCTGCCACTTATCGAGCTTCGCGTAGTTCATGACGATCAGGTCGGCGGTGCGGCCCCGGCGCTGCAGGGAATGGATGGGTCCCGTGCGCACCTCCACCGACGTCAGCTGCGGATAGAACTCTCTGAGTTGACGGCGCCACTGCCGCGGCATCGCCCCGGTGAGCGTCACCGCCAGGGCGGGACGGGCCTCGGGCTGTTCCAACAGGGCCAGACCGGTGAAGGTCTTCCCCATGCCCAGTTCGTCGGCGAGCACGACTCCACCAGTCGCCCACACCAAATCTCGTGCGGTGCGCTGATATTCGCGCAGCGGCACAGCCGGAGTCACCCATCCCGGCCCACCGCCGACATCGAGCGGTCGACCGGCCAGCACCTGCTGCACAGCTGCCTCGGTACGCCGATGCTCACTGGCTAGCGCCCGCAGTCGTCGCCGGTCCTGCACGCTGGCACTCATCGGGTGCCGATCGACGAGCCACTCCAGGTCGCGCGCCACCTCCAGGGTCGCCTTCAGGGTCACCGTGCCCCGCGTGGTGGCCGAAACGCGCGGGAAGATGCGCTTGATGCGGATCATGACATCCGGTGCCGCCTCGACCTCCCAGAAACCGGTCGACAGCCACCGGTACCGGCCGACCACGCGCGCGGTCATCGGGTCAACCCCGGTCCGGGTAGGGCAGCGACGCGCACGGGCTTCCCAAGGATCTCCGCCGGCATCCCGGACAGCGACGACAGCCGCGGTGTGGCGACCACGATCGCCTTGACTCTGCGGTGATTGGCGTACCGCACCAGTTGGGACAGCACCGCCGAGCCGCTGGCCCGCATCTTCAACTCGACCGCGACGCAGCCTTGCACCAGGAAATCGGGGCGCTCTTGCGCGCTGAGCCGGAATTCCCGCTCGAGGCCGAACCCAGCCTCACGCAATACCAGCTCGACGCCGTTTTGCAGCTCGACCTCGCGGCTGGCCCGGTAGATCCGCTCCCCCAGGACCGCCACGACGCGCTCGGCGATCGCCACCGGGGTGGCCTCGGATGCGACGGCCCCGCTCATGACGCCGTCTCCAGGTTCGGGCCCTCGATCACAGTGCTGTCGCTCAACAGCCGGGCCCACCGCGGGTCGACGTCGCGCATGTCGTCATGCGCCGAGGCGGTCAAGCACTGCAGCGGGGTGTCACGGCGCAGCCGTAGCGGGTGCCGCGGTTGCCCGTCCTCGGTCCATCCCAGCACGGCCACCGTGCCGCCGGTCGCGGCCGCGACCCGCCACAGCCGGGTGGCCACCGCGCGGGCCCGCGCCGGATCGGCATTGGCGCCCCAAGCGAACACGATGACGTCGTGCTCAGCCGCCGCGCGATCAAGTCGCGCATCGGTCTCGGGGCCGATCGGATCGGCCATCCTGGCGAGCTGCTCAGGATCGCGGGAAACCCCGGCGTAGAGATTCATCAGAAGAGCGGCGTCATAACCGAAGTCCTCAGCGAACTGCATGTCTCGCCGGGTGGTGGCGTCGTCGCGGTGCTCGTTGGCATCCGAGGGGTTCAGCGAGACGAACATCAGCTCCGGGCCCGTCCCCCACCGCCGCGTCAGCCAGTGCCGATAGGTGCGATCCGCGGAGAACTCCGCATCACGCTCGATGTGGGGCAGGTGGGCCAGGCGCCGCGGAAGCCGCGGCAGGTGCAGATCTAGAGTCAGAGTCATCGCCGACTCC